>NZ_JBGSXF010000599.1:0-28042 GCF_041751555.1 Persicitalea sp.
GTTTGTTTCGGAAGAGGTTCATTTTGATCTGATAAATGATTGAAAGAGAAAGGAAACAATGGTTTATCTAAACCTGAAAGCCATTTTTTAACAGCAACTCCCAGACGTTGATTTCATAATCATCGATAACCGTGAAGGGGATGTCCCAACTTATGGATTCCCATTTTTTAAGATTATCAGCTACCAGCACCCGTCGAGAGGCTGAGAACACCCAAATTACCCGCTCGACGCCCCAGGCCAAAAGACGCTCTGTTTTTTTATGAAAGTATTCGTCCTGGGTCTGGAAGTAATCCGACTCGTCAATCTTAACATCTACTTCAATGACCACATTAGGAGGGACATCCGAGTAATTCGTGGATTGGAAACCTATATTCAACACGCCTTCCCGAAAAACAGCAATGTCGGCGGCAAAGTTGGTTCCTTTCGTAAGGTGAAGACCCAACTCCGAACTTCCTGCAGCATACCCATCGGGTAGTTCCCTGGCTAAAAACTTGACGATGCTCCAGGTGATTAAATATTGCAATTGGCTGGTTCCCATATTGATTTCTTCAATTTTCTTTAAGCCCAGAATAAAGTCTTTGTAGCCCTTCCGGTAGATGGGATGGCCGTCGAACTCTTCGTAGATCAGGGTTTTGGGAATTTGCTTAGTCGTTTTCATAGTGACTTGTCTGTTTTTCCAAATATAGGAAATAGGCAGGAACATCGTACGATTTGAAGCAACCGATGCAACGTTTTTCACTTCCTTTCGCGTTGTACCAAAAACCATGTACCTACATCTATTATTATGGAAATCGGAATCAGCACCTTCGTTGAAAATACGCCGGATCCGGCCACCGGCAAATTACTCAGCCCGCAACAGCGGATGATGAACTTAATGGAAGAAATCGAATTGGCCGACCAACTCGGCCTGGACGTCTTCGCCATCGGCGAACATCATCGCCCCGACTTCGTGGTGTCATCCCCGGCGATTGTCTTGGCCGCTGCTGCAGTCAAAACAAAAAATATTCGCCTTTCCAGCGCGGTGACAGTACTAAGTTCTGATGATCCGGTGAGGGTTTTTCAGGATTTTGCTCATGTGGATTTGTTGTCAGGAGGACGGGCCGAAATCATGGCTGGGCGCGGCTCGTTCATCGAGTCGTTTCCGCTCTTTGGCAACGATATGAAAGACTACAACGCTCTCTTTTCTGAAAAACTTGAACTGCTCATCCAGCTCAACAAAAGTGAAAAAATTACCTGGCGCGGTAAGCTGCGTCCTTCTATTGATAACCGGGGCGTATATCCCCGGCCGTTCCAGGAAGAACTACCTATTTGGGTGGCGGTAGGTGGAACGCCTGAATCGGTGGTTCGGGCCGCGAATTATGGCTTGCCCATGGCACTGGCCATCATCGGCGGCGGGCCGGAACGATTCGTGCCTTTCACTGAGCTTTACAAGAAAACCTACCGAGAAGCCGGGCACGATGCGGTAAAACTCCAACTGGCCATCAACTCCCACGGCTACCTGGCTGACGATTCCCAGCGGGCAGCAGACGAATTCTATGGTCCTTATGCTCACGTGATGAGCCAAATCGGCCGCGAGCGCGGCTGGCCCGCCATGAATCGCGAGCATTACGAAATGATGCGTGGGCCGGGCGGTTCGTTGTTGGTAGGAAGTCCGCAGGAGGTAGTGGACAAGATTTTGTGGGAACACGAACTATTCGGAAACACCCGGTTTCTGCTGCACATCAGCGTGGGTACTTTACCTCACGTCCAAGTGATGCGTTCAATAGAGTTGCTGGGAAATGTGGTGGCACCAGCCGTGCGAAAGGTGGTTGATAAGACAGTATTGGGATAAGGAATTTTGCATTGAGTCCCCAAACATATATTCCTCAATGAAATTCGCTTAATTTGTAGTAGAAAAAACGGCTGGACTACAATAGAGTCACGGCGCTCCCTATTATAAAAATGGACAGACCCTCATCCCAATTCGACGAAACTCGGAGGATTGGTGCGCTCAAAGAGTACAATATCCTTGACACCCTGCCCGAGGCGGACTATGACGCCATAGCGCAGTTAGCAGCTTACATTTGTCAGACTCCGGTAGCACTTATCAGTTTTGTTGATGAAGAGCGGCAGTGGTTCAAGTCGCACTATGGCATGGAGCAGAGCGAAACAGATCGGGATATCGCTTTTTGCGCCCAGAACATTCTTGATATATCCGAGCCGCTGGTCATTGAGGATGCGCGGTTGGATCAGCGCTTCGCCAGTAATCCCCTTGTGGCTGGCGATCCTCATATAGTTTTTTATGCAGGCATGCCATTGGTAGATTCGCAGGGATTCGCACTTGGTTCTCTGTGCGTGATCGATAATCAGGCACGAAAGCTTACGGATGAGCAATTATCGGCATTAAGCCTTTTGTCCAAACAAGTAATTAGCCTGCTCGATCTTCGGTTAGCCAATAACTCGTTATTAGCCAGCCATAAGCAATTGCGGATTGAAGCCAGGGAAAAGCAACAAACCCGGCTGGCGCTGGTTGAAAGTGAGGCTCGCTTTCGTTCACTGGTGCGGGAAGCACCGGTCGCTATGTTGGTATATGAAAGCACCGACATGATAATACGGGAAGCCAACGAGATGATGCTGGAAATTTTGGGGCGGGGTGAGGAAATATTGGGAAAGCCTTTATCAGAAACAGTGCCCGAGCTAAAAGACACTCCTCTCTCCGAACGATACCTCAAAGTACTGGCTACGGGAGAGACACACTGCCAGTTTGGTGAGCGTATCTTGTTGGTAAAGAGTGGCAAATCGTACTGGGGATACTATGACTACACGTACAAAGCAGTGTATAATGAGCATGGTGAAAGTTACGGCGTCGTATGCACAGCCATTGAGGTGACATCTAAGGTTATGGCGCAGCAGGCTTTGGAAAAAAGCGAATCCCAATACCGGAAATTATCGCAAGAGCTGGAAGACCAGGTAGAAGTGCGAACTAAGGAACTGTCGATGGCCAACCAAGACTTAGTTCGCTCCAACGAAAATCTACAGGAGTTTGCCTACATAGCTTCTCATGATTTACAAGAGCCTTTGCGCAAAATACAGTCTTTCAGTTCGCTGCTGAAAAGCAAATACGGTAATGAATTGGGCAAAGATGGGCTGGATTATCTGAATCGGATGAATGCTGCTGGCGTGCGCATGTCCACTTTGATTAAAGACTTGCTTACTTACTCCCAAATCACGACCCGCCAACAAATCTACGGATCGGTTGCTCTAAATACCGTTATCTCCGAAGTGCTTAATATTCTGGAACTTGAGATTCAGGAACGTCAAGCCCAGATTGTAGTCCCCGATTTGCCTGTCATCAACGGCGACGCGTCCCAGCTTGGGCAACTCTTCCAAAATCTGCTTTCGAATGCTCTAAAATTTACACCGTCTGAAGACCGGCCACGGGTTAAAGTTGCGTGCAATTTCTGCGACAGAGGTCAATTGCCCGTCGAAGTTTTGCCCAATAGCCAAGCCAGTAGATTTTGCCAAATTACTGTTAGCGATCAGGGCGTGGGTTTCGACACTCGTTATCTGGACAAGATCTTCCAGGTTTTTCAGCGGTTGCATGCTAAGGAAGATTTTCCTGGCACAGGCGTAGGCCTGGCGATTTGCCAGCGGGTAGTTGAAAACCATGGAGGAGGGATCACTGCTAGTAGTGCATCAGGTAAGGGCGCAACTTTTGAGGTTTATTTACCCAGTGAAATTGAGTGAAGAATTACTCTGGCTTTTCCCTACCTCTGATCACAGAGTATTGTGAAGCGGTCATCACGGGTACTAAGGGGTATTTTGAGCAAGATGGCGTAAACCAATCGCCTCACTCTAACCACACGATCTGCGTAAACGCCCCATTGGCCGCCACATCCCACACCTCCATCCGCACCCATTTGCGTCCTTTCAGATTAGGCGAAAACTGAAACGTTTTTTTGCCAAACTCTCTGGTGTCTTTCAGGTCGATGATTTCCCGGAAAACTTGATTGCCGTCTCCCGAGATAATTTCGGCGCGGTTGAGCGGAAAGGTCCAGGTTATTTCAAGGGCTATGTCGGCTACTCCTCTGGCGTCCAATTTTGTCGTCTCGCCTGCACCAACACTGTTTACTTTGAAGAGGGGAAGTAGTACTTCGCCCGTCGTAACGAAAAACTTGCCGCTGCGCATGACGTCCAGTACGGGTTGCCAGCCATTACTAAACTGCGGTATTTCGTCCAGTTGCAGGTAGTTGACATTCAGGTGGCCGTATAGTTCGTAGTTGGGTTCAATGCGGAAGAGGTCGGCTTCGCCGATAACGTTTTTGTGTTCCCCCCAATTAGCCATGTCGTCCATGAGGTCCAGCACACGGTTACCGCCCAGCTTGGGCAGCGATAAGTCAGTGGGCATGGACTTCCAGGCCGCACCCAGGAAGTGGTCGGATTTGTAGAACGTCTCGCCCTTGTATTTATCAGGATAGCCCGTCGATCCTTTGGTGCGGGCGTGGGCGGTCCAGGCCAGACCGTTTTCCAGTTCGAGTAGTTTCAGCATCTCCTCCTTGTTGGCAATGCGGTAGAGCTTGCCGTATGTTGGATGATTATCTACGAATGGTTGGTCTTTCTCCCTCGACATGAGCCAGTACACGGGTTTTGGGAAAATATTCATCCAGTGACCACCCAGAAAATTATTGGGTTCTTCGCCCGGCAATAGCAGGAAGTTACCGTCCGACAGCCGCTCGAACTCACTGAACATGGTCTGCATTTCGGGCCAGCGCTTGACCTCCGGACCACGCGGACTACCTGGTCCGTGGAACTCGGCCATGTGGACAATGTTGACGCCTGTATTACGGAAGGCTTTGACAAAACCTGGCATATCGGGAATGGGCCGCCGCGTCAGCACTTCATCCGTGTGTTCCTGGTGGAAGTGGCTCGCCATAGTACGGTAGCCAGGCAACGGCACGTATTTGTCGTCGTGGGTATAAGCTTTCACTTTGTCCAGTACTTTACCGTCGCGCTCGGGACTCAAAAGGCAGAAAAAGTTAAACCGCTGTTGGGTGTTAGGCGGTGCGTTGAACCAAGGCACCCAGCGGCGGTCGCCCAGCAAGTCGAGCCGGATGCCGAGGCCGTAACCGGGAATCAAGCCGCGATAGCCCGCACCGTACCAGACGTGCTCCTGATTGTAAGCATTGTCGAGCGGATAAAAATATTGGTGCGGGGCCGGGAAAATGGCCAAGCTACCTTCGCGGCCCTGTCCAATAATTGTCCGGTATTTGACCGCCATGATTTTGGCACTATCGGTTTTGCCGACGTTCCTCGCGCGGACATTTTGCTCCGTATCCGACCAAAAGACTCTTTCCCAAGGCGAGTCTTTGGCGACGAGTCCGGCGTCATAGATGGCCGCTGTCGAGTCGATTGTCGTACTCATGACCGCTGCCACGTTCATCAGCGGACTACCGTTGTAGACCGTAAGAATGTATGACCCGCTGAACCGTCCTGCCGAAGCTCCACTGACGATGATTTCCGTCTGCCCGCCGGAGGTGACGACTTTCACATCCAGCTTGTTGAGTTTCGTCACGAAGGTATCGTGCGGCAGGTAGGCTGTTTTATCGAAGAAAATGTTCCAACCGTTTTGTGAAATCAAGTCCCGCTTGCCAACGGTTAAAATCACCACCGGGTCGAGATTGCGGGCTATGGTTTTGTAATGGTCCTTTGGGCCTATCTGCAAACTACCAATCAGCGGCTGCGTTTTTCGCAAATCAACGGCTACCTTGCCAAACTCATTTTCACCCGTTGGCCATTCCACTTCCAGCAAGTTGCCGCTGACTTTTGCGGTAGTGCCATTTTTGTTGTCGAAAGATTTTAGATCGACTGGTATTTGGGCGAAAAGGGCAGGTCCAGTAGACAGAAGGACAAGGATCAGAAGATGTTTCATCGGTAGGGGAGGGTTCAAGAATAACAGAGCGATCCAATGGCCTTTTCACCCCGAACGCTATCTTCAAAAGGGCAATTTTCCTAAATCTACATTGCCGCCCGTCAGGATTATCCCCACTTTTTGCCCCGCATAGCGCTCCTTACTTTTCAGTAAAGCCGCAAAGGGTACCGCACAGGAAGGTTCGACGATGATCTTCATCCGCTCCCAAATCAACCGCATGGCGGCAATGATTTCGGTATCTGACACTGTCAGAATATCTTCCACGTGATTTAATATTATTCCCAAAGTCTTGTCACCTAGATAAGTAAGTAATCCGTCGGCGATGGTGTTTACATAAGGTGCCTTTTCAATTTTCCCGGTTTTGAAAGACAAAATGGCATCCGCCGCGCCTTCGGGTTCTCCGGCAATCACCTTAGTTGTCGGAGAATAATAACGCACTGCCAGGCCCGTGCCGCTTAACAGTCCTCCCCCTCCTACGGGTGCCATAATCGTGTCGAACACTACGCTACTATCTTCGATTAACTCTTTGGCGGCAGTAGCTTGACCAGCGATGACGGCGTAGTCATTGAATGGGTGGACGAACACTGCGCCGGTTTTTGCGATCACTTCCTCCACGGTGCTTTGCCGTTCCTCGGGCGTGTTTTTGCAAAAAGTCACCTTCGCTCCGTAGCCCTGCACGGCATCTACTTTTACCTGAGGTGAGTTATCTGGCATCACGATATAGGCTTTTGCGCCAACTACGGAAGCGGCGTAGGCGATGGCCTGAGCGTGATTGCCCGATGAATGGGTTGCTATGCCTCGTGCCTGTTCTATGGACGACAGGCTCAATCCAGCATTCAGGCCTCCCCGCGCTTTAAAGGCCCCGATTTTCTGGAAATTCTCGCACTTAAAATAAATCTCTGCTCCCGAAATCTCATTCAGGGTTTGGCAGGTCAATATCGGCGTTCGATGGATGTGAGGGAGGATTCTTTCGTGCGCTGCCTCGATTATTGCCTGAGTAGGGTAGAGCGGATTATCTGTCATTTTATTAATTATTTAAGAACAAATGGTATAAGTTTCGGAAAGCTTTTATTACTTTTAAAGCACACCAAAATTACTCAAAAGCACTGTCCTCTCTTATACCTCATACCTGTTTTTGCACACAATGGGTTTGTTAGCTTGTTTCAGCGGCTACGAGGCAGTCCCGTATTCACACCGCGATGTTTATATGCCCATTACCCCGCTCTTCCACGTTCATGCCTGGGGCTTTCCCCTGTATGCCACCATGCTTAATAATAAGCAGGTGTATCCCGGTCGCTACGAGCCGGAAATGCTTTTGAAACTATTGGTAAAGGAGAAAGTCACGTTCTCCCACTGTGTCCCAACTATACTGGCCATGCTGGTCAACAGTCCCGTGGCGCAGCAGGTTGATTTATCAAATTGGAAGGTAGTTATCGGCGGTTCGGCCCTCACGCGTGGCCTCGCCAAAGCCGCCCTCGACCTGGGAATTAACGTGTCGCAGGGCTACGGTATGTCCGAAACTGCCCCGGTTATGTAGATTGTACACTTGAACGACGAACAACATACTTGGGATCAGGAAAAACAGTTGGATCTGCGCACCAAAGCCGGGCGCATGGCCCCCTTCGTCGAGATGCGCCTGGTAGATGATGCGGGTGAGTTCCTGCCACACGATAGCAAGACCGTTGGCGAGATCGTAGCGCGTGGTCCTTGGATGACACAGGGTTATTTCAAGGACCCCGAAAATTCCGAAAAACTCTGGAAGGACGGCTGGCTGCACACGGGCGATGTCGCCTCCATCGGCCCTGATTACTACGTCACGATTACCGACCGCGTGAAGGATGTCATCAAAACGGGCGGTGAGTGGGTGTCGTCCTTGGACATCGAAAACATCTTCTCCCAAATCGAAGGCGTCGCCGAAGTGGCTGTGGTCGGCTTGCCCGATGATCGGTGGGGCGAGCGCCCTTATGCCCTGGTAGTGGCCAAACCCGAATTCGCCGACCAACTCACAAGCGAAAGTGTAAAAAACTACTTGGAAGCTGAGGTAGAGGCCGGAAAAATTAAGAAGTGGTATGTCCCTGACCGTATCGTTTTCGTTTCGGAAATCCCCAAAACTAGTGTGGGAAAGCTGGATAAGAAGAAGATCAGGGGAGAGATGAAGGCATTGCTGTTGGGATAAAAGCTAACAAAGATTAGAACAATGATGTCGTTACACCGAACCAAAGCGGTGCCGACATGATTTCCGGTGAAGCTATGAAACGAAGAACCTTTCTTAAGACTGGCTTGCCTTTGCCCCTGTTAGTGAGTCAGCGGGCAGCCATTCCAAATGTTATGTGCGTGCGAGGTCAGATTCCGGCCAGTAAGATGGGCACGACGCTGATCCACGAACATATCATGGTAGATTTTGTGGGGGCAGATAAAATTTCCGCTGACCGCTGGGATAGAGAGTCAGTGATCGAAAAGGTATTGCCTTACCTGGTTCATGCCAAAGATAAAGGAGTTGCGACACTACTGGATTGCACACCGGCCTTCCTGGGCCGCGATGTCAGGTTGCTTCGAGACATCTCAATCGAATCAGGTCTCAACATTCTTACCAACACAGGTTATTATGGCGCCGTCAAAAACAAGTACCTTCCCCCCTGGGCCTTTACCGAAACAGATACGCAATTGGCCAACCGCTGGATCCGCGAATTCAACGATGGAATAGAGGGTACGGAAGTAAGGCCCGGTTTTATAAAAATTGGCGTGGACAGCGGCAGCCTCTCAGCACTGCACCAGAAACTAGTGCGCGCTGCCGCCCTGACTCACCTGGCGACCGGACTAACCATCTGCTCGCACACGGGCCCCGCCCTGCCCGCCTTCGAGGAGATTCAACTCCTGAAAGAAATGGGCGTTCATCCGAGTGCCTTCGTGTGGGTACACGCGCAGGCAGAAACCGACAAGAATCTATACATCAAAGCTGCTGAACAGGGAGCTTGGGTGAGTCTGGACGGAATGGGATGGGGAAAGTTTGACGATTATGTTGAATCGCTGGCCCATTTGAAGGATCGCAACTTGCTGTCGAAAGTACTGGTATCCCACGATGCGGGTTGGTACCGTCCTGGCGAACCCGACCCGATGGCTAATTTTGCAGGCTACACGAATATCTTTGACCGAGTATGGCCACTATTGAGGAACATGGGATTCACCGGACTGGATTTTGATCGGCTGCTTATCCAGAATCCCGCCTTAGCGTTTTCAATTAAAATTCGTGAAAACTAAAAAAAGCGCCAGCTGGAAGATTCCAACTGGCGCTTTTTGAAATGATGACAAGCTTTCAGCTACGGCCTTATTTACCTGCCTGCGGCGTGTACAAGTTAAAGAACTGGTCCAGCTTTGGCGTGATGATAATTTCGGTGCGGCGGTTCATGTCGCGGCTTTCCTTGGAGCCGTTGTCAACCTTGGGCAGGTACTCGCCCCGACCACCTGCTATCATGCGGCTCGCGTCCACACCATATTTGGTTTGCAGCGTACGAACCACTGAGGTAGCACGCTTTACGCTAAGATCCCAGTTGTCTTGCAGGTTGCCACTGCGATAAGGAACATTATCCGTGTGGCCTTCTACAAGAATGTCTATCTGCTTGTAGTCATTCAAAATCTTGGCGACCTTGCTAAGTACATTCTCAGCCTGAGACGTCAGGTCGAAGCTACCAAAGTTAAAGAGCATCTTGTCAGAAAGTGAAACGTAAACAACGCCTTTCTTCACTTCGATCTGCACGTCTTCGTCGCTCACATCTTGCAAAGAACGCTTGAGGTTCATCACCAGAGCCATATTTAGTGAGTCTTTGCGCTGTATGTTGCTGTTCAAGTCACGAATGTAGTTTCCCTGGCTACCCATCACTTCCATAGACTTTTTGATGCTTTCAGCACCTTCTTTGCTGATAACCGATAGGTCAGACATGCGGTCTAGCAAGGCGTTGTTGTTCTTCTTCATGAAGTCCAGCTGATCCTGTAATTCCTTCACTTTGGAATTCTTGCCGTCAAGGTCGGTTTGCGCGGTGCGCAGGTCAGAATTCAGTTTGGCGACTTTGCCGTCACAGTCGCTCAGGTCGGTTCTTACTTTGTCGAGTTGGAGCTGAATTTGGTCTCTTTCGCTCTGGACAGCCAGCATTTTCTTTTTGCTTGCGCAGGAACCCAGGGTGAAAAGGATGGCAATGGCAATAATGATCTTTTGCATAGTACTAGTGAGTTTTATAGAAATTGGATTGAGGTTTACAACATATTAGATTACAGTTGGAACGGACAACCTATTGATTTAAAGTAAGCTGGTTGTTCAAACCGCAAAATTAGTGTTGTTTAACCAAAAAGAAGAATGTTTTTCTAAAATACTCAAAAATAATGCAATAAGTGGGAATTGTAAAAGTAAACTTGTCCTCGAAAAAGGTGAGAACGGCAAAAGATCGAAGCGGAGTGTATGATTTAGAAACTCATTAAATGAGAATCACCTTCCTGATATTTTTTTCACACTCAACTACATTGCCTTAAATATATTAGACTGAAAACTAATAGGGCATGGCCCAAAAAGGATTACGGTGAGCGGTCATGCTATCTCGAATGTGCGTCCAAATCAATTCATCGTATTCCGGACTGGTCAACTTCCGGCCCTTTATTTTCTTAGGTAGTTTTACCTCCTCTGCCACAGGTCTCATCTCCACTTTTGTGGCCGTAATCACAAGGTCTCCTTCGTTGACATCCAATTCCATAATGAGTCCGGGTAATCCGAAATACTGTCCTGGTCCGGCTGAAATAGGCAGGTCATGGGAGAACCACGCCTCAATCTTTTGCTTTTTGATAGTGTCCTCAGTCGTTGCTAACATGCAAAGATGGCCCGCAACTTCCTTGATTTTGTTCATTACTTTCCACTTCGGAGCTTTGAGCGAATCTTCGATAACGTAGGTTTTTCCCAGCATTTCGATGATTTCGGTCTTAGTTTCCTGTTCGAAATCCCGGTAGATGAGGTACTCATTTTTTCGCCAACTGTATCGCCGATCCTCGTCATCCTGGTTTTCGTCATAGGTATATTTGGTTTGGGAAGGGGTGAAGAATAGAGTCATTTTGGTCTTGGATTCATCGTCATTTCCCCAAGTCAATTTCATCCTGTCCTTTTCTTCCTGGCTCATGTAATCCATTCGAGAGTAGATTTTTGTCCAATGATATACTTGTTCATAGGATATGACTCCTTGCAAGTTCTCCTCCTGCGCCAAGGATGGCAGGGTCAGCAGTGTCAAAAATAAGATGGCGAGTTTCTGTTTCATATTTCTTTATAGTAAAGTGGCAAAGTGAGCCTTTCGGCGGTGGATCTGGCGTAATTGGACTTCTGCGCTGATGAATTATAGTGAAGCGGAACTTTCAACTTTCATTTCTCAACTCTCAATTAATCAATAATACCCTTGCTTCCGAACGGTACCCTTCACGCCGCGCATGTTATAAGTAAAGCTTAGCATAAAGTACCGAGCGAGGGTGCTGACCCGTGACGTGTTGACGAAGTTCTGGTAAGCCGACTGGCTGATGCCTTGATTCTGATTAAAAACATCGTAGGCCGAAAGCCTGATTTCACCTTTCTTACTTTCCAGCATAATCTTGTATACCGACAGGTTCAGGATCGGCTGCACGGGGTTGAAGTCCAACCGAGAATTTTTGTAAGTGTTCAGGTTGAAGCGGCTGGATAAGTAAATCTCACCGGGAAACTTCACGTTCATTTCAGCACCGTATCGACTATTCACAAATTTCTGATCCAACTGATCGTTCACCGAATAGCGGGTGTTACTGATACTCCAGTCCGCATCGAGGTAAAGGGTGAAATTGTCGCTGGGCGTTAGGTTAAAGTCCGTGCCAAAGTTGTAGCGGTTGGTATTGGTTTCATTCAACAACTGGTTAATGAAGATCAGGTTTTTACCAAAATTCAACGAGGTATTGAAAGACAGCGCACTTTTTGTTTTGACAATCGGAAAGCCATAATTGATGTAAGAACTCAAATTCGACCCTCCCGATATATTTTCAGGTCTTGAACGTGTGACCAGATTCTCGTCGATCACCTGACTGTAAACGATTTGGTTTGTATAGGAAGTGTAGTAGATGTTGGCGAAAAACCGGGTGAAACTACCGGGATTGAAATAACTGTAACTCACATTGACTCGCTGACTAGACTGTGGCAGGAGATCAGGGTTACCCTCCCGAATGTATAGCGGGTTGCTATTGTCTACAATAGGTTGCAAGTCACTGATGGGCGGTTCGTTGACGTTCATGCTGTATCCAAAGCTCAGGTAACGGTTGTTTTTCAAGTCGTACCGCAGACTGGCGTTGGGCGTAAAGCGGGTGAACTGGCGGCTTACCAGTGTCGGCGTGGCGTTGGCATCTCCCTGGGCAAATTCGCCTTTGAGGTCGAAATTAAGGCCCGCGACGCCAAGCATGATGTTTAGCCCTTTGTGAGCATACCGAAAACTAGTACCGACGCGGTTGTAAGTGAAATCGTTGGTGTAGTAGCGGCTGAGGAGGCTATTTTTAATGAAGCTACCATTGTCAGGATTCACATCGAACACATCGCGACTCACATCATCTTGCCGCAAGCTGAAATTGTAAAAAGTCTCCCAGGTAAATTTCTTGCCTATGGGTTCGAGATACAGCACACTTCCCTTTAATTGGGTTCTGACGCTATTGGTTTCGTTATTTTGGTTGATGTTGACGACGCGCGACGAGTCAGGATTCCTTTGGAAAAATTCATTGCGCGAGCGCTGGTTGGTTTCGCCATCTGAGTTATTGATATTGTAGCCGACACTGGCAGAGAAATTACGGCCTTTTTTCTTGAACTTGTGACGGAACAAGGCCGTATTTCCCATGGCAAAAGAATTAAAACGGCTGGTGTTGTTGATATCCGCCAAAGTGGCTAAGCGCTCCCCGTCGGTAGTCCCGCTGAGTGGGTCAAGTCGGAAGAAACGTTGCTCGCTCGAGTAGCGCGAATTACCATTGCCCAGCCGGGCATTACTGATAACTACCAGCGTGTTCAAGGAATCGAGCTTCTGCTCAAGCCGAATGCCTCCCCGGTGGTTTGCGTTGAGATTGCCACTGAAATTCTTATCCTCGTTGCGGAAGGAGTTGGTACTGAGAATACTTTCCCTTTGATTGAAGGCGTCCTGCACCCGATCGGATTGGTTGAAGTAGTAGTTGGAGCTGAACTGGGTTTTCTTGTTATCATAATTGTAGTTCGCACCGCCTACCCAGTTTTTGGAGAAGCCCAGATTGGATCGCCCACCGCCTCCCGGTGAAACGGTCAGACCCTCGTCATCACCGCCAAAAACAATGTAGCGGTCGCCGTTATTAAATCCAAAATCGCCATCGTCTCCCCAGTTGAACGACTGACTACCCCGGAAATCCTGGTAGTCGTCCCAAGACAGGCCACTCTGATTGGTATTATTGCCCAGACCGACAAGGGCGAACTGGTGCTTGTCGTTAAAGCGGTTGTAGCTGACTTTAGCCTCCACACGTTCTTTGGTACCTGCTCCCACGGTAGCCTTACCAAAACCGCCTTTTTTGTGGCTTTCTTTCAGTTCTAGATTTAGGTTTTTTTCTTTCTTGCCATCATCCACGCCCGTAAGCCTGGATTGCTCCGATTTTCCGTCGAAAACCTGCACCTTGGAGATAGCCTCGGCGGGTAGATTTTTCGTTGCCATCTTGACGTCGCCGCCGAAGAACCGCTTGCCATCTACCGTGACACGCTGTACTTCCTGGCCCTGTGCCCGGATGGTTCCGTCCCGCTCAACCTGCATTCCCGGTAGTTTGCGTAACAAGTCTTCCACCGTGGAACCGGGTGGCACCTTGAAGGAAGCTGCGTTGTACTCTACCGTGTCGCCCCGAATACTTAGCGGAGCGCGGGCGGTTTTAATAACTACCTCAAAGAGATCCTGGTTTAGGATTTTGAGCTTGACGTTCCCAACGTCTACCACCTCGTTATCCTTGGGCTCGATGGCGATGTCTTCGGGAATGTACCCCACGTAAGAAATTTTCAGAATTAAATTCGAACGCTTGACATTCTTGAATTCCAATTTGCCGTTCTCGTCCGAACGGTTGTAGTCGACGAGGGAAGAGTCTATGGGAGCCAGCAACATGACCGTGGCGCCTGGCATCGCAACGCCCGCCGAGTCTACGACGGTGCCTTTGATGGTAAAACGGGCAGAGTTCTGGGCTTGGACGGCCACAGACAGCATTGCGAGTAGGAGCGGGAGCAGGATTTTTTTCAAGGGGCTAAGTAGATTTAGGTTGGATTGCTGGCAGAGTTAGTTCACAGTATTCTATATAGGTCGGTAATATGGAAGAAAGGTTGCAAAGCCTTGTGTTAAAATTTCATAAAAGTAAACTATCGGATTAGTTTTATCAAACTAAAAAAGAAGTTTTTCCAAAAATAGCAAATAAATTTATATATAATTTATTTATATAAGTATTTCATAAAAAAGGATGAAACCCACAATCGAGATTTCATCCATACAAAAAGCAAATGGGTTTGACACTCGGAACGAAAGAATCCGATCATCATAATAAGCGGAGTGGCATAAGTGTATTATGCGCTGGACGATACTACCATCTCACCAACGCCGAACCCCAGGTAAAGCCACTACCAAAGGCGGCCAGGCAGACTAAGTCGCCGTCCTTTATTTTTCCGGCTTCCCAAGCCTCGCACAAGGCAATTGGAATTGAGGCGGCGGTAGTATTACCGTATTTCTGAATATTATTCCACACCTGGTCATCGCGCAAACCCAGCTTCTGCTGTACGAATTGACTGATGCGCAAATTAGCCTGATGCGGAATGAGCATATCAATGTCGCTGGCCTGCAAACCCGTCTTGTCCAGGGCCTCCTTTATTACTTCGGGAAACTTCACCACAGCGTTCTTGAAGACGAGTTGACCTTCCATGTTGGGATAAGTATTCTTGCGCTCGAGCAACTCGGGGTAAATGAAAATCTCGCCATACTCTTCATCAGGGTAGCCGAAATTTTCCTTGCCTAAATGATATCCACCATGGCTACCGGGATTGAGCATCGCCAGTTGTTCGGCGTGGGTACCGTCAGAATGCAGGTGGGTGGTTAACACGCCCTTGCCTTCTTCCTCAGTAGGTTGCAAAATAACCGCCCCGGCCCCGTCGCCGAAGATTACCGTCACATTACGGCCCCGCGTGTCGAATTCCAGACCCATTGAGTGCATTTCGGAACCCACCAGCAGTACGTTTTTGTACATGCCCGTTTTGATAAACTGGTCGGCCACGGATAGCCCGTAAATAAATCCCGAGCATTGGTTGCGAATATCGAGAGCACCGATTTCGGTTTTGGTAATACCCAGCTCGCGTTGCAGTAGCACGCCGCAGCCGGGGAAGTAGTAGTCGGGACTGAGCGTGGCAAAAACAATGAAATCGACATCTTCTTTTGAGATGCCTGCCCGTTCGATGGCGATTGTGGCGGCACGGGCGGCCATGGTAGTGGTAGTTTCTTCGTGCTTCTTGGCGTAACGGCGTTCTTTGATGCCCGTGCGCTCCTGAATCCAGGCATCGTTAGTGTCCATGACTTGGGCGAGGTCGTCGTTAGTGACCACTTTTTCCGGAACGTAGTGGCCGATTCCGGCTACTTTTGTGCGCAAATTCATAGGTTTGGGTTTTATCTTAAAGTGATTTCCAATGAAAAGAATAGGACTGATTTCAGATACTCATGGCTACCTGGACGAAGATGTCTTGACGCATTTCAAGGAGTGCGACGAAATTTGGCATGCCGGTGATGTGGGTGATGCCGGAATTATTGAAAAGTTGAGTGATTTTAAGCCGCTCCGTGCGGTATCAGGCAACATCGATGGACAGTCAGTGCGAAGCCTTGTGCCCGAGGATCAGCGCTTCGAGATGGAAGGAATGAAAATCTGGATCACACACATAGGAGGCTACCCGCCGCGTTACAATAAGATGGTAAAGCCCGTTCTGCGTAGGGACATTCCAGACGTTTTCGTTTGCGGTCACTCACACATCCTGCGCGTCATGCGTGATCCCGCCTTATCTAATCTGCTTTACCTCAACCCCGGCGCGGCGGGTCGCGAAGGCTTTCACAGAATGCGAACCTTGCTGCGTTTTACTTTGGATGTCGGGAAAGTCCGCAATATGGAAGTTATTGAATTAGGGTTACGAGGTTCCATTCCCTAAACTCCGGTTCTTTCAGGGTCCGGCAAATGATGGATTTTTATCAGCACCAGTTTACTTTGGAGTAATGCGAGGGGCTTCGGTAGAAAAAATTGCACAGAAATATCATGGAATTGCAGGGCATGGTATTTGGAATTGTGCAAAAAGTGTACTTTTAGCAAAAATTAAAACCTTAACAGAATGGACATTTATGTAGGAAGTCTCCCTTTCAAGATGAAGGAAGAGGATTTGAAGGAAACGTTCGGGGAATTTGGCGAAGTGAGCTCAGCCAAAATCATCATGGACAAGATGACGCGCCAAAGTAAAGGCTTCGGATTTGTCGAGATGCCCAATGAAGCCGAGGCGAAGGAAGCCATCGCCAAACTTCACGGGCAGGAGATTATGGGCCGTGAGCTAATCGTCAATGAATCGCAGAACACTAAGCGGACGGACGGGTTCCGTCCAGGCGGTGGACGTCCCGGTGGCGGTGGTGGTAACTACCAACGACGCGATGGTGACCGTAACCGCGACCGCCCCAGCCGAGATTCGGGCGGTGAATTTAAGCGGAGGGATCGGGACGATTCCTGATCGACAGCTTCTTAAACCCGTACCGAAAAATCTTCTGCCGAAAACAGGGCTTCATTGCCTGGTTTTCGGCATTTTTTTGTTTCTGGTAAATACTAAAATTCGCCAATACTGTCCTATATTGTATGATAATAACTACATTCAATGGTTATTTTTAAATAAAGCGTTGTGACAAATGATATTTTCGGGATATTTAATTAGCTTTATAAAATAACTGGATACTTGAACAAATTTGGGGAGAGATTTACCGGCATGGCAGGAGTTGAAATGACCGATCAGGAATTGTGGGAAGGCATCAGGCGGAGTGACGAAAAGGCTTTCACCCGGACTTTCGACCGTTATCACGCTACGCTTTACAACTACGGCTGCAAGCTTTGCGATGACTCCGGCCTGGTAGAGGACGCCGTACAGGATGTTTTCATCGACATCTGGCGGCTGCGCAAAAACCTGACGCCCAGTATCACTTCGATCAAGTTTTACCTCTACCGCTCCCTGCGCCGCCGCATTCATTTGGGCGTCATGAAAGCCCTGCCCATCAAGGAACTTTCCATTCTCACGGGAGCTGAAATTCCCTTTATTCGCGACAATTCGGAGTCCATGCTGGTGGAGCGGGAGTCCAGCACCTTGCTCACCCACCGGCTTAACAGTTTGCTGGAACAGCTTCCCGCCCGGCAGGTCGAGGCGATT
Organism: Persicitalea sp.; assembly: GCF_041751555.1. Classification (NCBI taxonomy): domain Bacteria; kingdom Pseudomonadati; phylum Bacteroidota; class Cytophagia; order Cytophagales; family Spirosomataceae; genus Persicitalea; species Persicitalea sp. Next base: position 17,361 of record NZ_JBGSXF010000599.1, read on the forward strand.
ACGTTGCGCTACTTTGACGAATTCAGCTTTGCCGAAACCGCCCAACTCATGGGGGTAAGCGAGAAGTCTGTCAGGAACTTTATTTACAGGGGGTTAGTGTTTTTGCGCGAATGCCGGGATACGATCCTAGTGTCGGTGAGTACATTACTATTGTTGATCTTCTCCTAAAATTCTTTCGCCGACTTTTCTCGCCGCATTTGAAGCTTCCCGGCGAAGTACCTTCCAATGGCAAAACCTTCTTCCTGCCCGTTTATGATAGCGGGCATATAGTGAATGCCACCGTACAAACGGCTGATGGCCGCTTCGTTGGCCGCTTCCCGAAAAGACGAAAAATGGCGAACGGGTAGTCCAAACTCCACTTCGCTGGAATCGGCGAAGGCAAAATCCTCGCCGAATAGCTTGGCAAGTATGATGGAGGCACCGGCAGACACCACACTGTGGCCGCTGGTGTATTCAGGAAACGGCGGTGTCTGCAAGACGGGGAGCCAGGCCGGGTCGATGTGCTGATTGATATACGTTTCGGGCCGAATAACCGAACTGCGGTACTTTTCGTCCCAGCAACTGATGAAGCAGTCGGCGAGCGTGACAGCTAAACAAGCATAGGCCTCCGCCGACTGTAATGCGTCGGCCTCCACTTGCTGACAAGCCAAGCGGGTGATATTCATCCAATGGCCATTGGGCGAAATTTTCTTGGTTGCGTACATCACGTGGCCCCGCACGTTCATTGTGAAGGGATTGCAGTCCCAAAATTTGGCAATGTCGATTTGCTCAGGCGTATTGGTCTTCACCTGTTTATAAACGACCATAGCATCCTTGTAAAAAACACTACTGCTATCGAGCGAAAAGGCAGGCGGTGGCACGGGCTTAAATTGTTCGGCGGAATCCATGGCGAAAGTGCGCAATTTGTTCCAATTGGGTTCGATGGCCTTGATGTAGGCGGGCGGCGTGGGTTTCCAGGAAGCGGCGTCGTTTCTCACCCGATACTGTGGCAGGGAGCGGGTTTCCTTATACTGGTCGGCCTTTGCCCAGGCAATGATGTGATCGGCCACCTGCTGGCCGTAGGCGATGGAGTTGTCGAAGACCTCGTCCGGCATTCCTGACATCCTGAATTCTCCTAGGATATCTTTTTCAAAAGCTCCGATCTTTTCTTCCGAAATTACCAGTGGCTTTCCAGTAGTAAGAATTGCGTGAACTGCCGCTAAGGTAGGACTGTATTTGATGTTCTTGCCTGGCGATGGCACGGGATTCAAACCGTGCAGTTGCCCCGCAAAGCTCAGGTACTTATCGTTTTTTTGGATCAAAGTTTCGTAAGCAGCCACCGACACGTAGGCGTACGTCCGGCTAGTGACGGGCGGCGAATAAATATCATACACCATGACATCCGTAACCTGCTTGATGGCCCGGTGAATGTACTCGGCCCGTTCAGTTTTGGCTTGCCAATCCTGCGAAAAAGCAAGATTCGTCAAGACGAAAAACAGAACAGATAAAATGGCTAAGATTCTCTTCATAACAACTCACGCTTTTTACCCTGAAAATTGGTCACGGTAATTTTTTTTATGTTTTTATCAATCGGCAGCTTCCGCGACGATTGCGACAAATAAGTAGAGCCGTAATAAAACTCAACCTTCCTTTTGCTACCGTTCTTATAGGTGATCTCCGCCGAAAAATCATCGGCTTTCAAATCCTCCCACTTCGCCACGCGCTTTGTGATTGAATTATTGGGGCTGAAAACTAGCAAACTATCCTGGTTTTGAGTTGCGATCAACACATCTTCGTTTTTACCGGTGTGCAGCGTGGCCAGCGCTTTGGCGTCGCCTGGCACGAAAAAGCCGCTTTGGGTCAGGGGCATTTGGCTGAAATTTCCCTTGCCATCGCCTTTCAAACTAAGTCCCATAAAGGCGTCGTGCCGACCGCTGTTGGGATCTATCCCGTAGTCGTTGCCGACCAGCAACAAGTCGAGATTGCCGTCGCCATCCACATCGTCGGCTTTGATGCCGAAGATGGGTGCGGTCTGCGCTTCGAGCGGCAAAGGCTTCATTTCCAGGTAGCCATCCCCTTTGTTTTCAATGTAGCAAGTCCGCATCTCGGTGGCCTGGGCAATCAGGGCATTTTCCAAATCGCTACCGCTCCAAATCTCTTTCAGACTAGCCAGGCCGTACGATTTGAACGTCGGGAATTTTTTGCGCATCGTGATCACCTGGCTTACCAAGTCGTCGCGCGAAGCAATAGGGAAGGGTTTTCGACTGCCATCGTCGGCCTTCATGTAGCAAAATACCATCGGGTCGATGGAGCCATTGCTGTCGATGTCCTTGGCGACCAGAATCATCGGCTCCTCGGGCGAGGCGGCATAGTTCGAGTTGAGTCCCAGGTTGCCAGCGATGTAATCGATGTCGCCATCGTTGTCGAAGTCACCCGCCGCCAGGCTGTTCCACCAACCCGTTTGGGTTTCCAGGCCCGTTTTGAAGGCCACAAAGGAAGTCCCAAGATTTTTCAGGAAAATAACCGGGAGCCACTCTCCCGTCAAAATCAAATCGGGCTTGCCATCGTTGTCGTAGTCGCTCCACAGGGCATCCGTAACCATGCCGATGTTTTTCAGGGGCGGGAAAAACTGCTCGGTCACCTCGGTGAACTTTCCGCCATCGTTGCGTAACAGAAAACTCCTCGGCGGCACAGGATACGCCGCCGAAACCACCCGTCCTCCGACAAATAAATCGAGATCGCCGTCGCCGTCGAAGTCCGCCGCCTTCACGCAGGAGCCGTTCGTCAGGTTAGCGGGCAGGGCGTCGATTGCTCTCTTGAAATTCCCCTTTCCGTCATTTAAAAAAAGCTGGTCATTACTGAACGCATTATCGGGCGGGATTTCGTAGCTACCGCTGACGATGTACAAATCGAGATCGCCATCATTGTCGGCGTCAAAAAGTAACGTTCCCTGATCTTCGTAGAAACGCTCCTCTTTTGGCAAAAACCGAGTAGTATCTTTTTTGAAATTCCCTTTTGAATCCTGCACAAAAAACAGCCCCGGAATACCCGATGAGCCGCCTATATATAAATCTTCAAATCCATCATTATTAATATCTCCAACTGAAATAGATGGGCCGCTTTGACTTATTTTATGTGGTAAAGTACGTTGCACATCGTAGTCGGGAAAGTCTTTTTCCAAAGCTTTATATTCCAAACCATAATTATTGATACTGTTTTTAAATAAAGAATTGGAAAATAAAATGCTGGGTTTTACTTTTTTCGATTCCGCGTCTTTATGAAAAATGGTAAGGGGTTGATCGGCAAAAATGTTTTTCAAAACCTGTCGCCGATTGTCGGGCCAGCGCACGACCAGCGAATCGATGCGGGAAACTTCACCCAAGCCAAAATGCGCCCGGCTGTCGTCGGTGGAAAGGTAACCACGCGTGGGCTGTTGCTCAAAATAGAGCTGTTGACCGTCCGCGAAATAAAGTTGTATAGTAGCGCCAATGGCGGACGGATTACCCGTGGGGCCATTCAGCGATACCGTCAAATGATGGCTCTTTTGATCGAGCGTATTTTCATAGATAAAGGCCGGATCGTTGATATTGTTAATGATTACATCCAGGTCGCCGTCGTTGTCCAGATCGGCGTAAACGGCTCCGTTGGAAAAGGTCAATTCTTCGAATCCCCAATCCCTAGTCACATTCTCAAAAATCAGCCCGTTGGTGTTTTTATAGGCGTAATTGGCCAGTTTGACCACGGGGAGTGAGTCGGTCATCGCCAGGGTGAAGCCCTTGCCTGCACCGCTTTGGCCGTTGTTGTATTCTATGTAGTCGAGGTCAGTTACGTCGCGGGGCAGGCCGTTGGTGATGATGAGATCGCGGAAGCCGTCGTTGTCGAAATCGGCCACCAAGGGGCACCAACTCCAATCGGTTTGATAGACGCCCGCCAGGAACGCGGCATCCCCAAATACCGGATGGCCCAATGGCGTCGGGCCACTGTTCAATTGCAATGTGTTCCGCACGTACTGCGGATTGTAGTTGTACTGCGCGTTGTTGAGGTAGTTGTAGTATTCATTACCACTCAGCATCCGCTTTTTTCGCAAGTTGTTTTCGGGCAACATTTCCAAAGAAATGAGATCCACGTAGCCATCGTTGTTGATGTCCACCGCGTCGGTTCCCATGGCATTCCAGCCCGTATGTTTAAAGTATTTGTCAAGACTATTCGTGAACGTCCCGTTTTTATTATTGATAAAACAAAGGTCATTTGAGACAAAATCATTGGCAACGTAAATGTCCGGCCAGCCGTCCTGGTTAATGTCAGTAATTGCCGCCGCGTGGCCCCAGCCTTCGATGGTAATACCCGAGGCTCTCGATACATCGACAAATTTTCCTTTACCCTCGTTTCGGTACAGTCGGTCGTTATTTTTGGCGCTGCCATCCGTCAGTTTGGCTCGGTAGTAAATTGGGGTGCGGGGGTCGTATATTTCATTGGTGACCTGGTACATATCGAGGTCACCGTCCATATCGTAGTCGAAAAAATACGCCTGGGTACTGAATCCGTCGTCAGCCAGTCCGTAAGCTGCCGCCGACTCTTCGAATACCGGGATGCCCGCTTTGTTCAAGCCTGTATTGAGGTACAGTAAATTCGTGCGCAGTTTGGGATCGCTGCGGAAGGAAGCTGACACGTAAATGTCTGGCCAGCCGTTGCCGTCGATGTCTACCACCGATACACCCGTACACCAGTGGCCCTGCCCGCCCACCTGGGCGCGGTCGGTGATGTCTTCAAATTTTAGCTCGCCTTTATTCAAATACAATTTGTTGGAAACCATGTTGGCGGCTAAATAGACATCCATCAGCCCGTCTTTGTTGAAGTCGCCGATGCCCACACCGCCGCCGTTGTAGATATTGGCCTGGTTGAGGATGTTTAGCGTGTCGCTCTCGGTCAATCGATTAGCGAAGTCGATCCCGGTTTGGGCAGCGGGGAGGCGTCGGAAAAGGGTAGGGGTTTGGGCGAACAACGTGCCGAAAGAAAAGGCCAGAAGCCAGATGAATTGGCACCAAAATCCGTATTTCCTGATATTGATAATTGGCATTCTCTTGACGAAGTATAGCATTTTACCTGAAACGACCGAAAGTAGGCTTATTGTTCCGTCCGATGAATTCCCGACGTTATGACTTGGAGAGCATAATGAAACAGGTAGACAATTTTTCCTACTCTAAAAGAGGTCATAGGCAGCGAATTTGACCTCTTTCGGGTACGGATCATTCCCAATCGACTTCGAGGGACAGAATTTTCTTCTATCTAATGATGAACAATTTGACTTGCAAAAAACAGTACTGCGCCCTTTCAGGACAAGCAAAAGCTAGTTTGAAATTCCGCACAAACGTCGGTCTCGGAAAACGAATCTTTCATCTTGTCCTTGCTTTACTTTCAGGATGCTACGTTCAAGGCTACGCTCGGCCTAAAGACCTAACCCAGTACGTCAACACCCTGCAAGGCACAAATTCCAGTTTAAAACTCACGCGGGGCAACACCTACCCGACTACTGCCCTGCCCTTCGCGATGCACACATGGACACCCCAGACCGGACGCAACGGCGACGGCTGGAAGTACCAGTACGCCAAAGACAGCATCCGAGGCTTCCAACAGGCCCATCAATGCAGTTCCTGGACGAACGACTACGCGGTCTTTTCGCTGATGCCCGTCGGCGGAACGCTCGAACTGGATCAATACAAGCGAGCGGCGCGGTTCAGTCACGCGAACGAAACGGGGAAGCCTCATTATTACAAGGTAAAGCTCGACAACCAGATCGTGGTCGAGTTGTCGCCCTCCGAACGCGGGGCGCAGTTGCGGTTTGTCTTTCCCAAAAACCAGGCGGCTTACGTCGTGCTGGACGGCTACACCGGGATGAGCGGCGTGGAAGTCGATGTGAAAAACCGCCAGATCACGGGCTACGTCCACAACGGGCGGGGGCTGCAAAAGAATTTCAAGAATTACTTCATCATCCAGTTCGACCAGCATTTTAAGGCGCAGGGGATTTGGGAGAATCGGAAAAACGAGCGCTGGAAGGACCGCCTTGCGGGCGAAGGCGAAGGCTTCGGGGCCTACATCGAGTTCAAAGCGGGAGCGACGGTGCAGGCCAAAGTAGCTTCTTCCTACATCAGCCCCGCGCAAGCGGCACTCAACCTTGAACGCGAACTGGGCAGTCATAAAAACCTCGAAGACACCGAAATGACCGAGATGGAGATGGCCGACATGGGCCAGTACGCCCACGGCAACCAGCCGATTCAGCATATGGTGTATCTCTACAACTGGGCCGGGCAACCCTGGAAGGCGCAGCAGCACGCGCGGGAGGTGATGGCGCGGCTGTACAGCGGCACTGAGGACGGCTACCCCGGCGACGAGGATCAGGGACAGACTTCCTCCTGGTACGTGCTGAGTGCGCTGGGCTTTTACAACGTTTGTCCCGGTACCGACGAGTACGTGATGGGTAGCCCGGCATTCCCCAAAATCACCCTCACGCTGGAAGACGGAAAGAAATTCGTCATCGAAGCCAGGGGCAACTCCGGGCAGAACGTGTATATCCAATCGGCGACTTTGAACGGCAAGGCGTTTTCCCGTACTTTTCTGCGTTACGGTGAAATCGTCAACGGAGGGACGCTGAAACTCGAAATGGGTGACTCGCCGAACACGGCCCGGGGAACAGCAGCGGCCGATCGACCCTCTTCTTTATCTCAATTCCGGGGGCTAAAGCCGCCCGGCAATTGAAGTGTTTCTGCCAACCGTTGACAGAGGCAAAAGTTCAATGGATGAACGGCTAGTAGATTTGCTTTAGACTCCAATTCTCCAATCCAGGGGGCTGATTGATTAGAACAAAAAAATCGACCAATCTAGAGATTCTGGGGATTGTCTCGCCCGGAATTTCGCAAGGTTACCTGGCGGTGGTTTATTAATACAAATCAAATGCCGGGCGGCATTAGCCCCCGGATCCGATTGATTGAAGTTAAAATTTTTTCAGAAAGAAGGGGTCATATCAAAATCATATGACTCTGTTGTTTTATAATCCTCCTCAATAAAGTGAACAAGACCCCATACACACTAACCGAACTGATTCAGAACGATGATTTCATCGCCTGGGTCTTACATCCCGGCGAAGCCAGCAATCGGCAATGGCGGGAATATCTGGCCGCTTTTCCCGAAAAGCAACAAACGATGGAAGATGCTAAAGGCTATGTGATTCTGCTGGCTGAGGATACCGGACGTCACAAGCCGACACCTGAGCAGAGCGACCGGATGCGACAGGTGGTCGAGTCTAATATTTACCAGGAAGAAGAGGAAGAATCCGGAACCGTCCTGCAATCCACTCATGAAATTTTTGATTGGAGAAGATGGAGGATGGCCGCTACGGTGGCTGTGCTTTTGGGAGTTGGCGCTGTTAGTTACCAGTATTTGAATCAGTTGTCAGAGCCGTTCGCCACCCACACTGAAGTCTCGCCAGACAACAGAGATAGGTTGCAGCGAACCAACGACTCTACGAAGCCGATGACGATCATTCTTGCCGATGGTAGTTCGGTGGTGTTGCTGCCGGGCAGCGTTTTGGAATACTCGATGGCAGAACATCCCAAAAGACGGGAGGTACGTTTAGTGGGCCGGGCATTTTTTGAAATCGTGAAAAATCAGGAGAAGCCCTTTTTCGTGTATACCGACGATGTGGCCACCAAAGTACTTGGCACCAGTTTCCTGATCGACGCTCCAGCGGACCAGGACGAATTAAAGGTTGAAGTCAAAACGGGACAGGTGGCAGTCTTTCCGCTAAGCCGAAATCCCACCGAGGCAGAAAGAGCCGCTGCTGACAAGCCGGAGTTGAGGGGCTTACTGGTGGTGCAGGATGAAAAGGTGGCGGTTTCCCGACTGAGTGGAAAAGCTATCAAAACAAACACTACCCCGGTGCGGGCAATAGCACCAGAAGATATTTCTGAGCAGGCTTTTATATTTGATGAAACCCCTGTCTCGGAGGTCTTCAGCGCTTTGGAGCTGGCCTACAATGTAAAGATAGAATACGACGCTCAGACGATGGGTGGTTGTCCACTGAACGCCACGCTGGTCGGCGAGCCATTTATCAAAAAACTCAATGTGATATGCGCGGCCCTGGATGCCAAATACGAAATGAAAGAAAACCTCGTCACCATCACGGGGGCGGGCTGTCGATAGTTTTTACTTTTCCTGCTTATTTCGTTTCAAATCACGCGTGTTGCTAAATTAACCTCCTGACTTACAAACCCTAAACCCAAAACCTATGGCCCTATGAAAAAAAAAGAAGGTCAGCCGTGTTGCAGCACGACCGACCCGGAAAATTTCCCCGAAAGCACGTTCAATAACTTTCTGTCTTGACTCAATACAGTGACAAGTCGATGGGAAAGTATCTGCTGCCCAGTCTTATTTGAACAACAAAAACCTTCAAAAATATGAAAAAATTTCGACGAACCGATGGCTTAGCCTATACTCTTATGCGCATCACGGTCATCCAATGTTTTCTGGCCACGCTGGCGCTGAGTATCGCGCTGGCCAACGACGGCAAGGGCCAGGCTGCTCTCAACCAAAAAGTGACCCTCGATCTGGAAAATCAGGCGGTCAAGAAAATCCTTAGCCAACTGGAAAAGCAGACAGACGTGAAATTTGTTTTCAGTTCCAAGCTCATTCAATCCGACCGGAAGGCCACCGTGAAAGTGAAGGAACAGCGGCTGTCGCTGGTGCTTGATAATCTGCTGAGCCCTCTTCAATTGCAATACAAAGCGACCGACGACCTGATCGTCATCAAGCCCGAGCGCGAAACGGCGAATACCACGCCAACGGAATCTTTGGCACCAACGAAGATTGACGAAAGCCCCGCAATCGTAGCCCGCACCGTAACGGGAACCGTTTTGGAAGAATCGGGTTCTGCCCTTCCGGGTGTAAGTGTAGTGCTAAAAGGCACCCAAACGGGCGCGAACACTGATGCACAGGGAAAATTCTCGATCAGTGTTCCAGACGGCCCTGCCACGCTGGTACTTTCCTACGTAGGTTTTCTGGGTAAAGAGGTTGAGGTTTCTGCTGGACAAACGACGGTAAGCATTACCCTGGAACCAGACACTAAGGCGCTGGAAGAATTGGTAGTGACGGGTTACGGCACCCAAAAGAAAGAGTCTTTGACGGGTGCTATCTCAGTCGTAACCAGCGAAGACCTCGAACGCGTTCACGGTGGTTCTACGGTCAGCTCAGGTTTGGCGGGAAAGATTCCCGGCGTGACCTTTCGGATGCCCGACGGCCGCCCCGGCGCCAACGCCCGGGTTCAAATTCGTAACATGGGCAACCCGCTATACGTAATCGACGGCATTCAACAGGATGAAACGCAATTTAACAACCTGGCTCCCAACGATATTGAAAGTCTTGCCGTTTTAAAAGACGCTTCGGCGGCCATCTACGGCGTACGCGCCGCTAATGGCGTGGTCGTTGTGACTACCAAGCGCGGCAAAGCGGGTAAAAATACGGTGAACCTCGATGCCTACACGGGTTGGCAGAACTGGTCCCGCTTCCCGGAAGTGGTTAACGACTCCTACCAGTGGCAGTTGGGCCGCGCCGAAGCGCAGATCAACCAAAGCGGCACCACGTCCCTGACGCCCGCTGAGCTTGCCAAGTACCAGGAAGGTACCGGACTCGGCTACCAGAGTTTTAACTGGAAGGATTTTATCGTGCAGCCTAACGCGCCTCTTACCTCGATCAACCTCAATATGACGGGTGGCTCGGACAAGATCAAGTACTACGTGTCGGGAACTCGCTTGAAGCAGTTTGCCAACCTGGGCCGGGAATTCACCTTCGAGCGCAGCAACCTGCAAAGCAACGTGGACGCCAACATCACCAACAACCTGAAAGTAGGTATCCAAATCAGCGGTCAGATCAAGGTGCAGGATAACCCCGGCATTCCCGGTGGTGACGACTACTGGTTGCCCCGCTTCGCGATTCTACGGAATCGGCCCTTCGAGCGCCCTTACGCCAACGACAATCCCGATTACCTGAACGACATCAAGCACAACGAGACCAACTGGGCCTATAACAACAAAAAGCTCGGTGGGTACGCAACGGACATCCGCCGTATTTTGCAATCCAATATGTACGCAGAATACCAGATCCCCGGCATCAAAGGATTGAAAGCACGGGGAATGTATTCCTATTTCATCGAGGATCAGAAACTGGACGGACACGAGTACACCTACGTGGCCTACACCTATAATCCGACCGATGAATCTTATAACGTAACGGGTGGCAGCAGCAACCCCTGGCGAGAGCGTCGAAATCGGAAGATCATCCGCAATGTGTATCAAGGACAGTTGACGTACAGTAATACCTTTGGCCAGCACGAGGTGGGCGGAACTTTCGTGGCCGAGCGCCAGGAAGAGCGCGATCAAAACCAATGGGTTCGTTCGGTTCCCTCGACCAATGTGCTGCCCTTGATCTACTTTGCCAACGTAGTTGCTTTTCAGGACGCCGACAACCAACTGGCCCGGCTCGGGTACGTTGGCCGGGCGACTTACAACTACGCCAACCGCTATTACTTCGAAGGTTCCTTCCGCCGCGATGCTTCCTGGAAATTTGCTCCAGATCGCCGCGTGGGATTCTTCCCCTCAGCTTCTGTCGGCTGGAGAATTTCGGATGAGCAGTTCGTCAAGAACATTATCGGCGAA
>NZ_JBGSXF010000600.1:0-6373 GCF_041751555.1 Persicitalea sp.
AGGGCCCGCTAACTCGATACCATCTTCCAAAAGAAACTCGCTTGTGGCTTCTATCCCGCCATATCCTGCTCTCCCCTTCGTACCCGTAGAAGAAATGATCGGCCTCTTGATCCCAGCAGTATCGTAATGGCTGATCCCTACCAGAACTGGTTCAGGATATTGCGCCACTGGTAAGTTGAATTCAAAAATTCCGCCTTTTGCAACGACCGAATCGATCGTCTTCCAGCCATCGGAATCGAGCATCTGTAAAACCACGCTTCCAGAGGGCAGGTACTTTAAATTACCTTTAATTGTAATGGTTGCTGGCTCACTCTGGCTACAAGAAAGCAAGATAGCGGCCGCCAAGCAGGAGAAAATTAGTCGGAATGAAAGGCCAGTCGATTGAATATTTTCCATGATTACGGGTAGTTTAGGTCTAGTCCGTAACAAAGATAGGATATGGAATCTGATGAAATGAAGGTCGTTACTAAGATTTAACGATGTTTAAAAACCTGGGGAGCGCACCTATGCTCAGCTTAATGGCACAGTTTTGATAGGGGAAAAACATCAGTAACTCATCCCTTAATTATACAACTATGAAAGCCCTTGCCAATTCCATCAACTACCTGGTAATCTTTTTATTAGCCGTTACTCTCGTAAGCTGCGAACTAGCGGGCGACATCTTCGAGGGCGGCGTCTGGACTGGTGTGATCCTTGTCTTCGTCGTGATTGGCGTTGTTATTTACGGTATTTCCCGAATGTTTGGCGGCGGCAAATAGAATTAACCGATCGCCTCGTTCCAATCGGGCAACTGACCAAACCTTTTAAGCGTGGACACGTGGGACTGTAAGGCCTGGCCGAATGTTTCATTTTCGAGATACACTAGTCCAAATTCTTCGGCAGTTTGCTTCACGATGGGCGCAATGGAAGGGTAGTGGACGTGACATATGCGAGGAAACAGGTGGTGTTCCACCTGAAAGTTCAGGCCTCCCACATACCAGGAGAGCCACTTGTTTTGGCGGGAAAAATTGACTGTAGTCTGAAGCTGATGAATGGCCCAGTCGTTTTCGATTATACCTTTTTCGTTTGCCTGCGGGTGATCAGTTCCTTCCACGGTATGCGCCAATTGGAATATGACAGTCAGAACCAATCCGGCGGTGAAGTGCATAAGCAGGAACCCGGCCAGAATTTCTCCGAACGGTAAGCCGAATATGTAAATCGGCACAAAGAAAAATACTATGAAGTAAACAACCTTCATAACGATCAACTTCACCAATGTAGCTACGTTTTCTTTTCTGGTTTGAGTATTAACACCCGATTTTGTGAAGGTCACAAGTTGCACAAAATCTTTGGCTACTACCCAGTATAAAGTTAGAATTCCGTAGAAAAAGAAGGCATATATCCACTGAAAGCGATGAATACCTCGTACGTCGGTGTGAGGAGAAAGCCTTACTATCAATCGATCCTGTATGTCTTCGTCCATCGGCACCACATTAGTGTACATGTGGTGAAGAGTGTTATGCTGCAATTTCCAGTTCAGAACTCCGCCTCCCGCCAGGTTGATTGAATAACCCATCCATTTGTTGACATTTTCACTGGCCGAGTAGGCTCCGTGGTTGGCGTCATGCATTATACTCATACCAATGCCCCCAATGCCCAGACCCATAACAATCCAAAGCGGCAAGCTCAACCAGAGAGGAGGATTGAAGAGTAGGATGAAGATAAAGGGTAAGATGTACGCACACAACAAAACTATTGTCTTGAGTACCATAGTGCCATTGGCATGGCGAGAGAGGCCCTGATTGGTAAAGTGCTCATCTACTCTTTTCTTCAAGGTAAGAAAAAACTTGTTCTTGTCTTTGTTTACAAAGCGAATTTTGGGTTTTTGTGTCATAAAATTGGTTTCTACCAGGGCGGTAGGGTAGGGGCGGGAACTGGCTTAACCGCTATATAATTGATTGGGTTCTTACGGTCTGCTTCAAAAGTAGCAGAAAGAATTTTAAAACGGACTCGGTGAAGAAGCAAAACGCAGAAAAAGCGCGGAGATGAATCCAGTAAGAACTGTGCGAAATTTTTCTTGGGAGCGATCCTATACTATTGTAGATATACTTTATATAACGAGTGATTAGCAATTATGTTTCAAAGGCACTCATTGAGCGTCTCCCGCATTTTTCAACAAAAAATCCGGGAGACGCTTGCGAAAATGATTTCTGACCTGCATATTTGCACTCCCATTCTGAAACAGTAATCGGGAAAGAATGAACGGGGGATTAGCTCAGTTGGCTAGAGCGCTTGCATGGCATGCAAGAGGTCATCGGTTCGAATCCGATATTCTCCACATAAAGACGGCGTTCCTGGGATCAGGAACGCCGTTTTCTATCCCACCGCCCAGAAAAAATCGGGCGCAGCAGTAGCCGCACCCGATTCCTCAATACACTCCTCAAAAAAGCTTATTCGAAGGTCAACGTCCGCTTTACCACCTTTTCCTGGCTAGTAATCGTGAATTCTTTCTCTACTTTCTCACCCCTGCTGACAACCGAGATTTTGTAGGCCCCGTCCTCTAGCCCGCGCAAGTTGAACTTCATGGCTGCTTTCGTCTGCTTTCTACCGATGCTTTGGCGGGTCAGCAAATCGCCGTTGGCGGTGGTAATCAGTACGGCGGCGTAGTTGAGTGGCGTTTTTTCGACGTTGACGTTCACACCGCCGTCAATGTTTTTGTAAATGACTGCCTCGAAAGTCGTGGGCTTCTTGGCATTGTCGCCAGGTCCGGCGAAGGCAACCGTGGTGCTGAGCGCCAAAGCGCAGATCAGGGATTTGAATGAATTTTTCATGGCTTTGTAGTTTTTGGTTTTGGCTAATGTTTGTCATTATTGACTCTACAAAGGTGAGGTATTGGCAAGTACTATGTATAACAAAGTACATGGGCGGTTCAAAAATTGGGTTAGCGGTTGAGTTGTAAAATGGGAAGTGCATTAGCTCCTCTGAGGCGTTGAGGTAAAAGCCAGAATCAATTGCTGGGAACAACTGGCTAGTGCCGTTCAAGCTACTGAATATGGAAGAGTAAGAAGAGACAGGAAAGGGATAGAAGAACCCGACGGAAAAACAATGCCAATTTATTGTTCCAGTTTCGTCAGCAGCACCAACAAATCTTCCTCTCTTCGCAGATTGAGTTTATGTTCCCTGATGATCTGCCGAGCGGTCTTTGCATCGGGAAGCTTGGAGAGTAGATTGCGTTCGTTGAGCTTTACCGGAATGATATTGCCATCTGACTCTTGCAAGAAAAGATCCTCGCTTTTGGAGTATTCGTAGTCATACTTCACATTCTCGTTGTATCCGTTCCGCTCCACCTTGTCGAGCCGCGCGTTGTATCGGCGAAGGAGTTTGGTTTCCCTTCCCGTGTAGACAGCTTCGAAGTATTGGTTTCGTAGGCGAATAAATATTCGGTCTTTAATCTCAAAAGATTCGGGGTAGATGATTTTCTCAGCGGAAGCCATACTCACGACTACGTAATCTTCCATGATATTGTAGTTCAGTGGAAAGTGTAAGGCGTCGCCCCGGTGGGTGGGCAGGCTGCTTGTTTGCCAGTCCTTAAACAGAAAGGGTGACCCCTTAATCGCCACCGTACGGTAGGTACTTTGCTGATTGTCGGCCCGATAGTCGTACAACTGGCCCCGGAAGGCGAAACGATGTACATCCGTCGTGGAATCGTAGGATATCTCCTGTTGCGACCAAGCCATACAGGGTAGGAGAGCGAGCAAGATTATGGTAGTTTTCATACGACTGTTGTGATTGAACGGTTTTGCCAATATACAAAAAAGGGAGGGAAATGTTTCCCTCCCTTTTTTACAAAATATTAGTAGCCAGCCCTTACATGGCTCCATCAGAGATCAACTCTCCCTGCGGCTTGGGCTTTGGCTTTTTGCGCATTACCACATCGTATAAGTCGGTTCGACGGTCCTTCATAATTTGCACTGAGCCATGTTCGTGCAATTCCTTCAATTGGAGCAAATCCACGTCTACGATGAGCATAATCTCAGTATTAGCGGTAGCTTCGGCCTTGATCGTGTTGGTAGGAAACTGGAAGTCGGAAGGTGTGAACACCGCCGACTGCGCGTAGTGGATGTCCATGTTCTCGACGCGGGGCAAGTTGCCTACACAGCCCGAAATGGCCACGTAGCACTCATTCTCTATAGCCCGCGCCATCGCGCAATTTCTTACCCGCATATAGCCATTCTGTGTGTCAGTGAGGAAGGGGACAAAGAGTATTTCCATACCTTGGCGCGCCAACAGGCGGCTCAGCTCGGGGAACTCGATGTCGTAGCAAATCACGATGCCGATCTTGCCGCAATCTGTATCGAAGACACGTACCTCGTCGCCGCCCACCATACCGTAGTGGCGCACCTCATTGGGCGTGATGTGAATCTTACGAAACTCCTCGCTCGTGCCATCGCGGCGGTAGAGATAGGCAGCATTGTACAGTTTTCCGTCCTCCACCAGCGGCATGGAGCCGCCCACAATGTTGACATTATAGGAGATAGCAAACTCCTGCATCTTTTTACGAACCACATCGGTGTAGTCGGCTAGTTTGCGGACGGCCTGAGGCTCGGGCATGTCGTTGAACTGCGCCAGCAGCGGCATATTGAAAAATTCGGGGAACTGAATGAAATCCGCTTTGTAGGAACTCACAGCATCCACAAAAAATTCTACTTGCTCAAAAAAGGCATTGACGTCCTTAAAAAGACGCATTTGCCACTGTACCACGCCGATGCGGATGATAGAATCCGAAGGATTGGTGCGACGGTTGCCGGGTTGGAAATAAATGTTGTTCCATTCCAGCAACGTAGCGTAATCCTTAGATTCTGTGTCACCGGGCAGGTAGCCATTGAGTACTTTCCTTACGTGGAAATCATTTGCCAGTTGGAACGTCAGCGTCGGATCGTACAACTCTCGTCGTTTCACCTTGTCAATGTACTGCTTCGGCGTCATCTCCTTGGCGTAGGTGTTGTAGTTGGGGATGCGCCCCCCAGCCACGATACTGCGCAGATTGAGCCGTTCGCAAAGTTCCTTACGGGCATCGTAAAGGCGGCGACCCAGGCGCATATCGCGGTACTCGGGGTGTACGAATACCTCGATGCCATAAAGTACATCGCCCTTTGGGTCGTGGGTTTTGAAGGTGTAGTTGCCCGTCACTTCGGGGTAGGTATGTTCGTCGCCGAACTTGTCGTAGTCGATGATGATGGATAGCGCCACGGCCACGACCTTACCGTCCACTTCCACGCAGATTTGGCCTTCGGGGAACTTGCCCAGCAGCAAGTCGATTTTTGACTTGCGCCAGTACTCGCCACCGATGCCCTGATAGGCTTCGATCATGGCTTCCTTTAGGTCGGCGTAGTCTTCCTCGACAAGTTCTCTGTTTATTATTTTCATATAAATATTTCGGGTTGCTATAAAAAATAATTCAACCTGAACGCCTGTCGAATTGAATTATTCTACTTTTTGCAAAAATACAAAAAAGCCCCGGACTGACAAATCCGAGGCTTTTGAGCAATTTTTTTCTTGTCTTCGATCAACGAAGTTGGTAAGTGGTCAGATCAGAATTCAATCTGTCCCCGAATTTCGCCACCGGGATTGGCTGCGGTGTGGATATTGAAGTAGAACAAACCGTTCAGAAGATCAGCTTCCTGCGCCGCGGTGAGAATGGCTGAACCGCTAACAGCACCCGAGGTAGCCGCTGGTACGGTGGCAAAGGGGAACAATACCGAAGCATTGGCACCTCGCGCTGCGGGGCCGTGGATGTGGCCTGCCGCCGGATTGCCCGACAGGTTGCTGTACGTGACGTAGTAGCTCAGGAGTTTGGTATTCTTGTTGTACGACACATCGGCACTGCCGGTAGCAGAACCAGGCTTAGCAGGAACTTCCTGACTACCGCTCAAGGCGATGCCTTTTTTGCTCATGATGAAGCTTTGGTTGTAAAACTCGATCTGTCCGCGAATCTCGCCACCGGGAAAAGTCGCCGTATGAAGGTTGATGTAGAAAAGTCCGTTCAGCAAGTCTTGCTCTTTGTCAGCCGCAACTGCTGATGTACCGACTACCACGCCGGATGTGGCCATTGGCAAACCGGAAAAAGGAATTAACACTCCAGAGTTCGCTCCGCGTGGGGCGCTGGCATGAATGTGACCCGCTGCGGGATTGCCAGACAGGTTATTGAAAGTGACCGTGTATTCCAGCATCCTGGACGTTTTGTTGTACTTTACCACGGCCGAGCCAGCTGCAGCGCTGCCATTAGCGGGAGATTCCTGAGCACCGCTCAGTAGTAGTCCTTCCTGAACGATGATTTGGTCGTTGATGTCGTGGTCTTTGCAGCCTGCCAATAGAGCAAACACGGCAAGAACAG
>NZ_JBGSXF010000601.1:0-3910 GCF_041751555.1 Persicitalea sp.
GTTGTTACAGCCCCGCATGATAGAAATAAAGGCCGTCACGCCGTTGGAGTTCAGGCGAATGGGTGAAATGTCGGCGTAAGTTTCTTCGCGGGAGAGCAGAACATTTACCGCTTTTTGCCCGGTTTCGGCCTCCTCGATCAGACGAGGCAGATCGCGGTAGGCGTCGGGGCCAGTAACGATGTCCACCATTTTTTCTTCCTCCAATAGCTTGGCTTTCAGTCGCTCAGCCATGCAACCAAGTACCCCAATGAGTAAGCCGGGTTTTTTCTTCTTTAAATGATTGAGCTGTTTGAGGCGATTGCGGACTTTCTGCTCAGCGTTGTCACGGATGGCGCAGGTGTTCAGGAAAATCAGGTCGGCGTCCCGCTCGTTTGAAGTCGTGGCGAACCCCGCGCCGCGCATGACGGAGGCGACGATCTCGCTGTCCGAGAAATTCATCTGACAACCGTAGCTCTCGATGAATAGCTTTTTTTTATCCAAAGAAACCTCCTCCTCGCTCACTTTGACCGTTTCGCAAGCTTCTTTGTCTTCGGAAGTCAATATTTTTAAGTCAAAACTCATTGGTTGTGTAATCGTGTAATCGTTGAGATGGTCGGCCCATGCGTGCCGTCGCGGTGGTGCGGAATGGCGACCACCACTTAGTTTGGACTGCAAAATTACTGAAATTACTGACAAAGTGGCAGGCTGATCGCCGAATTACTCACCACTTAACAAATTTTAATAATCAGCTCGCCCAAACTCGGGTAAATTCAACTCTCAACTCTCAACTTAAAAAGGATATCCCACTCCCAAATTAAAATTAAGGTAGTTCGGCTGTCGGGGGCTGAATGGTTGTTTCCAGGAAAACTCATTCAGCACAAATTCCTGGCGATTGGGATCGTAGATTTTCAGGCCAAAATCAAAACGCAGGACGAAGTACTGTAAATCATAGCGCAGGCCAAAGCCCGTGCCGAGGGCAATTTGCTTGGTAAATTCGCCCCAGCGAAAGTCGCCCGCCGCGAATTCACCCGTTTGGGCGCTGGTCGTAGTGGGCAATGTCCAGACGTTGCCCGCGTCCAGAAAGAGGGCATAGTTGATATCGCCAAAAAAATGAAACAAGTGGCCCCGGTACTCCAGATTCCCCTCCAACAGTAGCTCGCCGGGGGCCTCCACTGTGAAATTGGCGCTGGTGATGCGGGGCGGCGACGAACCAGGCCCGAGTCGACGCGGCAACCAGGCCCGCACGCTGTTGGAGCCACCCGCAAAAAAGTACTTTTCGTAGGGCGGTACCGAATTTACCCCGTAGCTGTACACGCTACCCGCATTGACCCGCGCCACAAACGACGACCGCCGCGCCACGGGCCAGTACTTTCGGTAGTCCACGTTCCAGCGCAGGTACTGGAAAAATTGGAGGTCGTTACCGAATATATTTTCTATCAGTTGTTGCTGCTTGGGCAATATACCAATACTTGTGCCGCCCGATTCCAACGCCACGCGCAGATAATCGGCATTTTTGGGCAGGCCGATGAAAGAGTTGGTGTTGTGGACAAAAGTAAAATTGATGTCCGATACGAAGGAGCGGCGAAAGCTATTATATAAATTGTTGCCCTGCGCGCGCAATGTTTCCAGTAGAAGGGCGAATTCCGGCGCTTGACGAGTCGTGTTCAGTACGTTGAGGTCCAGCAAAGAGAGGTTGATGAATGTCGTGGTGGAAGGTTGGAGCGTGTAGGTCATCGCCGCCTTCGCATTTGAACGTGCGTACTCAGGCCGGTTGACGTAGTTATAGCCAAGTCCGACCTGCGTCCGGGGATTGTACCGCCCGAAGCGGTACCGCAGGTTGCCGCCGGGGAAAAGCAATTGCGGAAAAAGTAACGAAGTGTTCACGCTCAGTTCCTGGCTGCGGTAAAGGTTACCGTCGTTGAAACCCGTCACCGCCTCCACACCGCCGCGCAGGTTGACTTCGAAGTTTTCCAGCCCGTTGAAAACATTCCTGATTTTGTACGAAAGATTGGCGAAAGGGCCGGGTGCTTGTTGGAGCTGAATCACGTTCATACCCACGTCTGCCGTGACCTGGTATTTGTCAAGCGGAATAGCGCGGAAGTAGCCTTTCAGTCCTTGCGCTGTGGTGTCGAATCCGTAATTGACAAAGCGAAACTGGTCGGTAAGCGAGAGTTGTCGCTGCGTTTCGCGCTCATCTTGCTGGCTGTATAGCTTGCCCGGACGGATCAGCATCTTGCTGTTCAGAATGCGGGGCGAGAATTTTTTATCCGTAAAAACGTAGCGAATATCCTGAAAGCGGGTTGTGTCTTTTTGAAATAAAGAATCGGGCAAAGTGCCCGGCGGCAGTACCTCGAACTGTACGGATTCGACGGGATAGGTTTTGAAATACTCCTGACCATCGGGTGCCTCCACCCTTACAAAGACGTCCACCTGCTTGAAAAGACTGTCCGTCGCGGGTGCCGATATGGTGTCGTTGACCAGGTAGGTGACCGACTGCCGTGAGAAGCCATAATAGCCATTGTCGCGGAGCAGGGTTTCAATTCTGATCCGCTCATCCTCGAAGGAACTTCCCTTGTAACGATCATTGCTTTTGAGGAAAGAACCGCTCGGCTCCGCTTCCACCAGACTGTCCACGCGCGGGTCGGGAATGCTGTACCGAACCTCGCGTAGGCGCGTCGGACGGTTTTCCTGGATTGAATAGGTAGTATGGATGCGGCGGAAGGTAGTATCGGTGGTGAAGCGGACCTCGTTTTCAAAAAAGCCATTATTGAACAAATAGCCACGTACCTTCTCCGCGTTTTTGGTCACGGCTACCGAGTCGAAATAGACGGGCGGCTCGCCGAAGATGCGCATGAAGTCGTTGCCCTCGGTCAGGCGGCGTTTGGTGCGAGCGATTTTGCGGGTGTATCTTCGCTGGATTTTCTTTAATTGGCGGGGAGCATCTGCCAGGCTGTCGCTTTTTCGCTGGTATTCCAGCGTGAGGGAATCTAACTTGCGCTGGTGGTAGGCGGGGTTATAGGTCACGCTGGCGGCCTGGTAAAAAGCCAGGTAAGGGTACAGCGGCAAACCCAGAAAACGGCGATTGGGCTTCTGCGGAATCAAGGCTTCCAATTCGCTGTCCCTGATGACTTTGTTGCCTTTGAAAGTAGTTGTTCCCAGGAGGTACCGCGCTTCCTCGCCGGAGGGTTGCCGGACACAGCCCGCCAAACCAACCGCTATCAGGACAAAAAAAAGCCCAATACCCGAAACGAAACGCGCGCTATCCAATGCTCTCAAAAAACCAGATCAAGTATATCAATTCGCTGAAAATCAAAAAGTACCGTCAGCAACACGGGGCTTTTGTGGTCGAAGGTGCCAAGAGCGTTCTCGAACTGCTGGGTTCCGACTACAAGACGGAACTCGTGGTGTCTACCAACGATTTTTTGCAAAAATACGGAAGTAATTCGTCCCGTCCCGCCGTTACCTGGATTCCCGCCGCCCCCGCCGAAATGGATCGCCTCGGTACTTTCCAAAGCAACGACGCCTGCCTGGCCGTAGCAAAAACGAAAGAAAACGGTTTTTTGCGTGCGGAAAATGGTGAATATGCGCTTATATTGGACGACGTTCGCGACCCCGGTAATCTCGGCACCATCCTGCGCATCGCGGACTGGTACGGGATCACAAAAATTGTCTGTTCGCCCAGCACCACCGATTTTTACAACCCCAAAGTCATCGCCGCCAGCAAGGGGTCTTTCACACGGGTGCAGGCTTTTTATACTGATTTGCCGGAATTTATAGAAAAACACGACAGAGGCAATGCGCTTATTGGCGCATTTTTGGAAGGAGAATCTTTATACGATTTTACTTTTCCAAAGCAGGGTGGGTACATCGTGATGGGCAACGAGTCACGGGGTATCGGCCCAGAAGTAGCGAAGCATATTCAGCACCGCGT
>NZ_JBGSXF010000602.1:0-5593 GCF_041751555.1 Persicitalea sp.
TTCTCACATTCAAAATTATAGAAGCCACTTCTCCCTCAATTGTCCCCGCACAAACTGGTTGGCTCGGTTGAGCTGCACGTCTACGGTTTTGACGGAGAGGTGCAGTTCATCGGCGATTTCCTGGTACTTCATGCCGTCGAACTTGCGCATGAGGTAGATGCGGCGGCGCTCAACGGGGAGTTTGTTGACGGCTTCCTCCACATCATGGTAAAGTTCTTCAAACTGACTGATCTGGTCGGGCTGCTGCTCCTTAAGAATTGGTTTCTGGGCAGCTTCCGAGAGTTCAGCTTTACGGCTCAGATCCCAACGCAGGTAGTTATACGCCCGGTTGCGAACCGTTCGGAACAAGTACAGCCGATAAGATGTATCGATGTCGAGGAAGGTATTTTGAGAATAGAAGCGAAAAAATATTTCCGAAACCAGGTCCTCGGCCACCTCGCGTGAGCCGACAAACTTCACGGCATGCGTACACATTGGTTGGTAATAGCGGATGTAGAGCAGTTCGACGCCTCGGCGGGCGTCGTTCAACGTCTTTCGAATGAACAGCTCATCATCCGGGGTTATCGCAAAACCGGACTCCTTTGGAGCCAAACGGGGTGAAAGAAGCGGTTTACTTCCTATTTCGTCCTTTTCAATACCGGAAGTCCTGTGGTAAGCGTCCTCCATAACTTCTTCTGGGCTGACAATTAGAATTTTATGAAAAATCGAATTGTGGACTGTTCAGGTATAAGACAAGCGAAGGCGCAGAAACTCCTTACAAGGATAGAAGAATTTTTTTATTTTTTTTAAGTAAAGCCATAAACACGAACTATTGATAGCAAACTATTCGCAGCCGTCAACCCACACTAATTATTTTATCCCTTGCAAACGTCCGCGTCACTCGGTCTGGAACGATATTTTATATCCGTGTTTGAAATCAACAAATCTATAACGACCATGAGAAGAACAAACAGCTTTCATCTGGTACTGCTCTTGGTACTATTCGCGTCATCATCTGCGATTGCCCAGAGCCGGAATTTCAAAATAGGCATCAAGGCAGGCACAAATTTATCCGGTCTTTCGGGTGATGACCTGGTCTCTACCAACGACCCCTCGGTGCGAATCGGCGACAAAAGTACCCGCCTTACCGGCTTCGTGGGGGGCCTATTTTTCCGGCTGGGAAGTTCAATTTTCATTCAGCCGGAGGTACTGCTTTCCCAGAAAGGAGGTACTTTCAACGTCTTTCGAAGCGGAGTCGGCAACCAGGATAATGCGGTCAAGGTGCGGTTTTCCAACCTCGACGTTCCGGTACTTTTCGGTATCCGGATCGGCGATGTGCTTCGAATCAACGCCGGGCCAATCGCTTCGTTGCGCTTATCGGAAAACGGCGGACTGCGGGACGCACTCAATGAGGTCGGAGCCACCGGGGTAGAAGACAACTTCAAGCGGGCGGCCCTCGGCTACCAGGTAGGTGTCGGTTTCGACATTGGTAACTTGAACCTTGATCTCCGGTACGAAGGGAATGCATCCAACATCATCGACACCAACACCGCATCTTCTAATTTCAATTCTCAGTTGAAACGGAAGAGCAACCTTTTTCAAGCCACTTTGGGCTTTGTGATATTTTAAAACACCTCCATTATTTTCTTAGAAAACACCTCCATTATTTTCTTAGAAAATTTGAAACATATGAAAATCGTAAACAGAAGCCTTCTCTTCCTGCTGGTATTTAGTGTATGTTCCCTGCCTTCCTGTAAGAACAGCAAGCTTTCAAATCAGGAGAAAGGGGCCATCATCGGCGCCGGAACCGGGGCGGTTGCCGGAGCGGTCATCGGCAACAAATCGGGCAACACGGCCGTCGGAGCGATCATAGGTGCTGCCGTGGGCGGCACTGCAGGAACATTGATCGGGCTGTACATGGACAACCAAGCCCGCAAGCTAAAGGAAAAAGTAAAAGGTGCCAAGGTGGAACGAATCGGCGAAGGCATCAAGATGACTTTCGACTCCGGTCTGCTTTTCGACTTCGATTCTTACGCGTTGACGGCTGAAACCCGGAAAAACCTTGACAATGTGGCGGAAGTTTTGAACGAATACGAGGATACCGACATCCTGGTCGAAGGGCACACGGACAGCAAAGGCACGGACAGCTACAATCAGAATTTATCCGAGAAGCGCGCAATGGCAGTATCGACTTATCTCAAAGCCAAAAATGTAAAATCAAGGCGGCTCGAATCAGTCGGATACGGCGAAACTCAACCAATCGCCACCGAACCAGACAAACAAGCGCTAAATCGGCGGGTGGAAGTTGTCATTACAGCCAACGACAAGCTGAAGCGCGATGTCAAGCGTAAGGTGAAGAAGGAAAGGTTGGCCAATTAGGTCGAGCTGTTGCTGCTTAAGGATCGGTTTGTGGGCGGCTTCTGAGAGTTCAGCCTTACGGCTCAGATCCCAACGTAGGTAGTTATACACCCGATTTCGTACTGTACAAAAGAAGTACAGACGATTTTCTTGTAACTCTCCAAAAAGAATTGAATCAAATAGGCAGGTACAAAGCCTAGCAAAATACTCCGCTGGTCAATGTAAGGTTTGTATATTGGGACCTCCAACTCAACCGCCACCGCGACGATCAATAACTAACCCCAAGTTTCCATGCAATTCAAAAACGCGCCTCGCCCCTACCTACTTGCCCTTTTCGTTCTGAGCCTGTTTCTCGCTATCCCCGCTCAGGCCCAGAAAGGTACCCTCGATGACATTAATTTCCTCGAAGGCCACTGGCTGGGTACTTTCAATGGCGGCCCCATCGAAGCCTCTTGGTCGGCTCCGAAAGGGGACAACATCGTGGGTTATATTCGCATGATGAAAGACAACAAGGGGACGATGTATGAGCTGTTCGTTTTTGAACAAACCGACAACGGTCCCGTAGCGATGGTGAAGCACTTCAAGCCGGGTATGATCGGTTTGGAAGATAAGGACAAGCATGACCACTACGTTTTCTTATCCGCCAAGAAAAATGAAGCCCTTTTCGAGAAAGACGATGCCTCGGTGCGAATTATCTACGAGCGGAGGAAGAAAGACCAGCTCGTGATCCGAAGGGGAAGCAAAAAAGGAGACGGATGGGAGTTTGTGGACCTGTTTGTATTCGAGAAGATCCCCTGAGGGGAGTTTATGAGTTGGGTAGTTTGGGCTCTATCCAAAGCGCGGCGCAACTCGCTACGAATAGCGCCAGCCACACCCAATCGCTTACTTTCTCCTGCCTTTGGGGCCTGGCATTTGGCTTGATTGTCGAAAACCTTGCCGCCCGTTGCGCCCGGAGGTAGTCGTTTAAGAGTCGGGCTGGAAATAAATTCGAGGTAGAATCCGCCACGAACACTTCGGCTGAATCATTTATGGCGACCCAACCCGCTTGTCCGAATAGGTATTCTACAGCCGCCGTGCGTTCATTTAGGGGAGAGATCGATAGAGCCACCGTGTCTTTGGTGATAGATAGTTTTTTTGGTAAATCTGAGTCCGCATTGAGCGCCAGTTTGCCCACTAAGCCTTTGAACAAAGGCGCGTCCGCCGTCAGCGTGTGATCCAAAGGCGGCTGAACTTGCGCCAGTACTGTGTTCCAAACTTTTGCGTAAGCCAGGCTGTCGCCACTTAGTTTGAGAGGGAAGGTCTCATTTAACAAACTCACGCCTACTTTTCCCGCCTTATTCCAGACCGCTACAGGGTAGTTGGCAGCGAGTAGTTGCGGCAATGCTTCGTTGAACTTATAAGGAGCAGTCGTTAGGTTAGGCGCGAGTATAATGGCTGCTTCGGAAGTCGTTCTTTTTGCCGAAAAACCCGTTCCTAACGCGCGGTTTACGGCGGCAGTATTCGCCTCTGGCTGGGTCAATCCTATGAGCAGAACGCTTTTCCCGGCGGCTAAGGCTTTTTTTACTAATGAATTTCCCGCGTTGCTTGGGTCGGTGATGATTATATCGGGCAACGCGCCTTTCGCTACGCCTTTGTTGATCGTAGTACTTTGCTGAATTCCCTTGGAAACGGTCGTCGTCACGGTCACGGCGTTGCCTTGTCGTCCCAGCCATTCGGCCAGGGTACGGCTCTCGAAATCCGGGCTGTCCAGGATAAATTGGTAGGCCAACTTCGGACGCGGACGGCCAAAGAAACGCAGCGTATCCACGAAATTCTCGCCTATAAAAAGCTCGGTGGAGGTACGGCCTTCGGTAAAGGTCGGGAAGCTTAGCGCGAAGGAATTCGTTCCCGCCGAAAGCTGCGCACTGTCCAGCGTTTCTCCGGCGTATTTTATTTTTATCCACTGCTTTTCGGCAGTTTCAACAACACCCGAAACGCGCTGCATTTCGCCCTGCCGGACAATGCCCCGCCAACTCAGGTTTTGGACTTGATTTTTGGGGAAGTACGGTTGCCAATCCATCGCTCCAGAACCAATTTGGGCCAGCAGACTCGTCGGAAAATCCTGCCCCAGCAGCGTCACCGAATCGAACTGAGTCGTAAGTTTTTTCTTCAAAAATTCGGACGCGCCAAACCGTTCCCCTATCCCCAAACTATCCTGAAACTGCCGGGCCACGGCGGCGGGGACGTCCCGCCCCACCAGCAAAGCCCGTCGGGAATTTACGGCTGTCGTCCAGGTAGGTTGTAGTAAGTAGCCCAAAAGTACTAACCACAATAGCCCATTTAATGCGCCCCGCAGCCACTTCCGGCGCGGCGGCAGCGTTGTATTTTTCCACAAAAGCCCGACAACTACCACCGGAAAAGCCGCCAGCAAAATAAGAACTATCCAGTGCAGCGAATCAGACGGATTGAAGGAAAAATCGAAAGAAATCATAAGAGCCGTCGCCAGAAGGCGGCTTCCAGTTTGGGTTCGCTGCGGTGGGAAGAGTTGGTTTGCCAGGTCGGGTTGGACAGCGATAGCAGGAAGGCTTTCGCCCGCGCTTTCTCCTTCATCGTTAGCTTTTTGCCGCTGGCTAGTTTTTGCAAATCGCCCAGCACGGCCCAATTTTTCAGACCGCTATTGATCGTCGTCTCGGCCAGTTGCGTGCCGACTTGCTGCACGTCGCGCTGCTGCGCCGCCAAAAGTTTCGGGAGTTCCAGATAGCCAAGCACTCGACCCACTCTTGTGGCCAGTTGTTCGCGCTCGTAATTCCGTTCCTGGCGGTAGCTTTCGTTAATTTTATCCAGATCGCCCGTCAGCCGGGTTTCCTTTATTTTCAAAGGCGGCGGGTCGAAGCCGCTTTTCTTAACGTAGGTGCGGGCTTTTTGCTGGGCGGTTTTGAGGTATTCCAGAGCTTTGTTCTCATAGGGCAGCGCCTTTTCGGGTTCGTACAGCCGCAGGTGCAGTTCCGACTGCCACATCTGCTCCAGCGCCATTTTCAGCAGACTGCGGGTCGATTCTTCGTGAAAAGTATTCACCTCCGCGTCGTCGTGCGCGTGGACGTACTGTTCCATCAGCGCGGCCAGCGGGTCTTGCTGATCGGCGGGCGAGGTCGCGCCATGATCGTGGTCGTGCGCCGGCGTTTCCACCACCGCCGCGTGTTCCTCTTCTGTATCGTGCTTATGCATGAAGCCTTCAAGAGAAGCACCGCCGCCAGCATCGTGGTCGTCCGGTGGTCCT
>NZ_JBGSXF010000603.1:0-6777 GCF_041751555.1 Persicitalea sp.
GTACTCACAATGAGCGGCCAATCTGAAAAAAGAATCGCCCCTCGCCCAAGCCGTTGACAGTATAGTTGGCACGAATGACCATATTGTAGAAAGTCACCACGTCCAATCCCAGCCCGGCCCCCGGCAGCAGGCGGTTGCCCAGCTTGGTATTACTCAACTCGGGGTAGTAATTGCGGACGTAACCAAAATCGGCAAAGGAGTTGAGGTAGGCCGTGACGGGAATAGTGCTGAACTGGCGGATGGGAATCCAGGAGATTGTTTTCTCAAAACTGAACAATCGATATTTCAACTCATTGTCCCAAAGGGCAAAATGCTGACCATCGATTACATAGAGTTCATAGCCTCGCACCAAGTTGGATTTGTATCCCAATCCGATCGTCTGAGCGTAGGGCTGCCGCAATGGAGACGAAGCGCGGACAGTAAGGCCGCTATTGAAAAACCAGCGTTTACCTAGGGCATAGTAGCGGTTGTACCAGCCAAAGACCGAAGCCTGATTGAGGTCATCGCCGGGCAACAGCCCCTGTTTGATAGCCGAAATGCCGTATCTGAACCCACGTAGGGGGTACTGCCTGTTATCTCGGCGGTCGTAGCTGAAACTATAGGCAAGCTGAAAGTACCGCTGACTCGACTGACCATCCAGCAGGTAGTTGGGGCTGTGGTGGGCGAAGGTATCGGAAAGTTGGACGTTGATCCAACGAGCATCGAGCAGGTGTAAGCCATAGAATTTGTTCCGCCGGCTCAATTGGGTAAATGCGTAGAACCGCTCCCTATTCAGTTGTTCGCTGTTGAAATAATCCAGTTTGTCGTTCCAGGTGCGGAAGGGGAGCGACTTGTTGGTAGCGTAAGACATCCCAACGGAAATGCCCGTTTTCTTCGCTTTGTCAATGTAAGGATTGGTGTACGAGATTCCGTAGTTCGGCAGGAAGCCAAATTCAGCGGAGAGCCTCAGTTGGTCGGCTCGGCCCGTGATGTTGTTATAATTCATGAAAAGGCCATAGGTAGTGCGTTTCAGGTCGCGGTTGCGGTCATACCACCACTCGTTGAAGTTGCGGTCGGCCAGCGAAAACACGGGTAACACAACCATGTAGAGCCGCTCTTTCACTACCACCCGCACATCTACGGCGCTGCTGTCCTGCTGGCTGGGGAAATACAGCATTTCGACCGTAATGAACAGATTGGTATTGATGATCTTGCGGCGGTCGATCTCCAAACTACCTTCCAGAATGTTACGCGGCAGACTATCGCCGGGCAACACGGCCATTTCACGCAGTATGATGGGCGTCCGGGTGCGGTAGTTTCCCTCCACGCTCACGCTGTTGATCGTGATGATGCGCAGGCTGTCCGGCGTATCCGGCCCGGTAGTTCGGGCGAGCGATTGACTACCTAAGCCTGCCAATCCAAGAATTATGAATAAAAGAAGTCTGATTTGCTGCGACATTCAACGGACGAGAACCTGAAATTCCCCCCTACAACGTAAAAAAGTACCAAAGGTGTCGGTAAAAAAGAGTTTTACCAAAAACTTCGGGTAAAGTACTTACGCAGGAAAACGTCTGAAAGTTGCCCGCCCGGCCTCGCCCGCTGAATTCAAAGCAGACGCAAAACCCCAAACCGCTCGGGACGGTGGAAGTGTGGCTTGGCCCCACTCAGCGTAGGACTCCAGCATTGGAAAGAAGAATTTTCGGGGGTACATTCCCAATTCGGATCAGCCTGTGGCTCTAGGAGCACGATACGGTAAAAGTTAACGCGGTAAACGGAATCAACCGCATCACCAGCCGAGCCGTTGACAAATTTGAGCGGAATGTGCAGCTCGCCCCGCCAGGTGCTGGCGGTAGTTTGGGTGATTTTATGAGAAATGCCGGACTCCTTGGGCGGCACCATCGTCAGTTTTATGCCATCGCCTTGCGGACCGGGATTGTGAACGCTTCCTACAAAGAGTGCATCATTGGGATTGATTTCCAGCTCAATATAGCGGCTCGGTGTAGCTTCGCCCGCGGCGATAAAAATTTCAAACACTTCCTGCTTCCAAAGCGAAGTATTATCCTCTTTGTAGGTATTCTGCCGCCAAAAGGGATTGCCGTGGCACTCGAACTCGACAGTGAGGATGTCCCCATCCTGCCGAAGCCGTACAAGGGTTTCCTGGGTGGCTTCGGCGCCGTCACCGGCCTCGCGGAAGTATTTTTGGGGCAGACTCAGCCAGTGGTGGTCCGGTAAAGTAATCTCGTACGTATCAGCAGTCATGCGGGTTATTCCATTTTCGCTAGTTTGCCCAAGTTGATTTCGTCCAGGGCATCCTTCATTTGATCCATCGAAACCTTACGACCCTTCACGCTCACGATGAAACGATCACCGACCAACACATTCAATTCGCCGTTTTGGCGTTCATTGTCGTATTTTTCGTAAGCCTTATTGCCGTCTATACGGGTAGTTTTCTCGTAGCCCGTAGTCGTTTCCTTGTCCACCTCAGCCATTGCCCAGGCCGCCATGCCCATCATGGCCATGCCGCCCACGCCGCCCGTATCCACGATGTTGATCTCCAGGCGGGAATCCCCTTCCTCGTATTTGGCCTCGGCCTGTGATAGGCTGAATCCCATCGCGCCGTTCTTCTCGCCCGTGGCTTCGGTACGTTCCATGCCGCCCGTAGTTTCGGGTAGCATAGCTTTCAACTCTCGGAAATCCACTGGATCGACGGGGCCGTTCTCCTGCATTTCTTTCGCTTTGTCAGCCATTTGCTGGATGGCCTCCATGGCGTTTTTTGGCTCTTCGACTTCTTCTTTTTCGTCGCTTCCACCGCAACTCCACAGGGAAACGGCCAGGACACTCGTGAACAAAACAAGCTTTTTCATTAGATTGGAGGGTTTAGGTTCAGGAAGCAATTTAAAGTTTTTATTCCAAAAAAAAGAACCCGGCCCCTCCCGTTTCTAGCGAACGGTAAGCCGAGTTCTCTTACTGGTTGGTTCGACCGAGCGAGCTACGCGGTAGCGGGCCGTCGTTCGGGATGGTGATCGTCTCGCCGCGAGCGGACGACCAGGTAGATTCCCAGCAACACCGCCGGAATGCTCAAGAACTGGCCCATGTTCAGCGGCAACGTGTCCTCAAAGTTGACCTGATTTTCTTTCACAAACTCGTACATGAAGCGAAAGACGAAAATCCAGACCAGCCCGATGCCCAGCAGCAGACCGCGCGGCGTGGCGGTTTTGTATTTGTTCCAAAGCGCAAACAGCACGAAAAACAAAATCAGGGACGAAATGGACTCGTACAACTGCGCCGGATGACGCGGGTACTGGCTGTATTCCATGTTTTGCATGAAAATAAAACCCCAGGGTACATCCGTTACTTTGCCGACGATCTCGGAATTCATCAGATTGCCAAAACGGATGAATGCTCCGGCCAGTGCCACCAGAATCATCATGCGGTCGGTGAGCCACAGGAACGTTTGGCCTGTGGACTGGCGTTTACGGGTGTACAGCCACAGAGCCAGCAAAATGCCGATCAGCGCGCCGTGACTGGCCAGGCCTGCGAAGGGCGGGAGGATTATTTCCAATGGGTTTTCAATGAAAACCTGCGGTTCGTAAAAAAGGAAATGGCCCAGCCGCGCGCCCAGTACCGTGGCAGCCACCATCACCAGCGTGAGCGTGTCGATGTCTTCGAGCGGTTTGCCCTCTTTTTTGAAAATGTGCGTCATGATCTGCTGACCGATCAGGAAACCCGCCGCGAACAGCAGCCCGTACCAGCGGATGGTGAAGGGGCCGAAGCCCATGAATTCGGGAATAGTGAAAATGTCGGGACTGACATCCCAGGTAATGTAAGTGAGCATCGATGAGGTCAGGTGTTAATTTTTGCCAAAGGTAAGGTAGTAATTATGAATTATGAATTATGAATTATGACCGGGCTGGCGTTCCAGTTGTGAAATGACATGAAAACTCTACTTATTTCGCTGGTTCGGGTGTATCAGGGTGTGGTGTCGCCTTACTTGCCCAATGCCTGCCGCTACACGCCCACCTGCTCGCAGTACATGATTGAGGCCGTCACGAAACACGGCGCATTCAAAGGCGGATGGCTGGGACTGAAACGTTTCGCCCGCTGCCATCCCTGGGGCGGAAGCGGCGCGGATCCGGTACCGTGATTCAAAATTACCCCCCTATCGCCACCTTTCTGAGAATAGAATCAATAATCGTACTAGTCCGCACGCCGTCGGCTTCAGCTTCGTAGTTGAGCAGGATGCGGTGGTTCATGATGTCGGGGGCGAGTTCCTTGATGTCCTCGGGGAGCACGTAATCGCGGCCTTCGAGGTAGGCCATTGCCTTGGCAGCCAGGTTGAGAAAGATTGTCGCGCGCGGCGACACGCCAAACTGAATGTACCGCGCCTCATCGCGTAGGCCGTAGTCCATCGGGCGGCGCGTAGCGAAGACCAGTTCGATGATGTAGCGTTCGAGCGTGTCGGAAATGTTGACTTTGTTCACTTCGTTCCGAATGGCAAAAATCTCTTCCTTGTCCATTACCGCGTCTACTGAATAATCGAAATTCAGGTCGGCCATGCGGCGCATGACCTCCAGTTCCTCAGCCTTGTTGAGGTAGTCTACGTACACTTTCATCATGAATCGGTCGAGCTGCGCCTCGGGCAGCGGGTAGGTGCCTTCTTGCTCCACCGGATTCTGCGTGGCCAGTACCAGAAACGGACGGTCCAGCAAATAGGTATCGTTACCGATCGTGACCTGCTTTTCCTGCATCGCTTCCAGCAGTGCCGACTGCACCTTGGCGGGTGAGCGGTTTACCTCATCGGCTAAAATAATGTTGGCAAAAATGGGCCCTTTCTTGACTTCGTAATCCCCGATTTTCGGTTTGTAAATCATCGTCCCGATCAGGTCGGCGGGTAGCAGGTCGGGCGTAAATTGGATACGGTGGAAGTTGAGGTGCAATACCTTCGAAAGCGTATTGATCGTCAGCGTCTTGGCCAAACCAGGAACGCCTTCGAGCAAAATATGCCCACCCGTAAACAGGCTGATGAGCAGTCGGTTCAGGAGTTTCTCCTGGCCCACAACTACCTTGCTCATCTCGTCGAGAAGTTCTTTTATTTTGGGGAGGTACATTCAATCATTCACAATTTACTTCCTACTGCCCGCACAAACCGATTTTTGCCGTGGATGTCTTTCAGGATTTCTACTTCTTGGTAATTTCTTTCTTCAAATACCCTGCAGGTTTCGGGACCGTAGTGTTCGTTGATTTCTACGTAGCAGCGTCCGCCTTCTTTCAAATGGTGTTGGCCGAAGTCGGCGATGGCTTTGTAGAAAAGCAGCGGATCGCTGTCTTCTACGAACAGAGCTTCATGCGGTTCGAAGCGCAGCACGTTGGGCCGCATGTGGTCGGCTTCGGCGTAGGTGACGTAGGGCGGATTGCTCACGATGCAGTCGAACTTCTGGATCGCGTCGGGCAACGGGAAGCTCACATTGAGCATATCCTGCTTGTCGAAATGGACATCGGCCATCAGCTGGCGGGCGTTTTCGCGGGCCACCGACAGGGCTTCGTCGCTCACATCCCAGGCATGAACGGTAGCGTGGGGCAGAAAGCGCGCCAGCACGATGGCGATGCAACCGCTGCCCGTACCGATGTCGAGAATAGATGGCTTATCTTCCGGCTCGGCGTAGTCGCGCGTCACCAGCCGCACGAGTTCTTCGGTTTCGGGACGCGGAATGAGTACCGATGCCGACACCTGGAACGTCAGTCCGCAAAACTCAGTAGAGCCGATAATGTGCTGAATGGGTTCGTTGCCGTTGAGCCGCGCTACAATATTGTCCCAGTCGGGCTGCACCTGTGAGTCGGGAATGGGGCGATCCACCAGCACGTCTACGTTGCGCAGGCGCATGTAATGCTCCAAAAGCATGAAGGTGAGCGCCTGGGTTTCTTTGGGCGGATAGGCGTCGATCCGCTGGGTAAGTTGTTTATAAAGTTGCCGGGCCGAGGTCATGGATTGGGCTGATTTCAATTCAGAAGCGGGAAAGTTAGTAATTTTAGCCGGATTGTGGTACGGGCGTCCCGCCCGTTTTCGGAAAATGAAGCAAAAACACAGTGCAAAGAACCAGAATAAAAACCCGAATGCCCCCCAAAGACCAATACATGCAGCGCGCCCTCCAACTCGCCGAATACGGTCGCGGCTACGTCAGCCCCAACCCGATGGTGGGCTGCGTACTGGTCGCCGATGGGCGCGTCATCGGCGAAGGCTGGCACCGGAACTACGGTGGTCCCCACGCCGAAGTACAAGCCGTGCGCGACGCCGAAAAAAGAGGGAACGCAGATTTATTGAAATCCGCCACCGCTTACGTGACGCTGGAACCCTGCTCTCATTTTGGCAAAACCCCGCCCTGCGCCAATCTTTTGATCAATAAAAAAATAAAGAAGGTAGTTGTCGCCAACCATGACCCCAACCCACTTGTAGCCGGACGCGGGCTGACTTTGCTGAAAAATGCCGGAATAGAAGTAGAAAGTGGTATCCTGGCGGAGGAGGGCCAAGAGCTGAACCGTCGGTTCTTTACTTTTTTTTGTAAAAAAAGGCCGTACATCATTTTGAAATGGGCCGAAACCGCCGATGGATTCATCGGCGCAGCGGGCGGTAAACCCATCGCGATCAGCAACGGTTATTCGTCGCAGCGTGTCCATCGCTGGCGTAGTGAAGAGGACGCCATTCTGGTCGGGCGAAACACAGCCTTTAATGACAATCCTCGTCTGAATGTTCGGCATTGGCCCGGCCAAAATCCCGTACGCGTGGTACTTGACCGGAACCTT
>NZ_JBGSXF010000604.1:0-15582 GCF_041751555.1 Persicitalea sp.
ATTGCTCCAATAAACGATGCCTTGAAAAACGTATTTGGAGAAGAAAATGGCACGAAGTTGCACCTGATCGAAATCATTCCTCCATTAGAAGGAAAGGTGACTCAGATTACTTTCCGAAAGGGCGAATCAGAAATTCATTACAATTACCTGAGTGCGGGCGAAAAAGAAGTTTTTAACCTGCTCATCAATTTGTTGAGCAGATCGTCACTTTATCAGGATACAATCTACTATCTTGACGAAATCGACCTACACCTCAATACTAAACTCCAATACAACCTCCTGAAAGAAATCACGGAGAACTGGGTACCAGAGAACTGTCAGCTATGGACTGCTACGCACTCGCTGGGCTTTATTGAATACGCCAAGCAGTCGGATCACGCTTCCATACTCGACTTCGACGACTTGAACTTCGACTTACCCCAAGTACTCTCTCCCGAACCAAAGGACAATCCCGAAGTGTACGAGATCGCCGTCGGCAAGGATTTCCTACCCAGTCTTTTTCAGCATCTGGCGGTTTACTTTGTGGAAAACAAAGATCAGGATTATTACGCCTCCGCTGGTATCCCTGGTGCCGTTTTCGTGGCGGCAAACGACCGGAACAGCGTCTATCACAAAGTTAGAACGAGTGAATTCAACGGCATCGTTGATCGAGATTTTCTGAGTGATGAGGATATTGAACAGATACGCCAACACTACCCAAAACTGCGCGTTCTAAATTACTATAGTATTGAAAACTACATATACCATCCCGACAATCTGGCGGAATACTACCAAAATAATAGTGGAGAGTTTGATAAACAGGAGTACATCCAACAACTGACTGAGGCCAAAAACCAGGTAAAAGACTCCTTGATCCTACAGATAGTTTCTTCGAGATCGAGCTATCCGTATTTTGGTGAACCAGAATTTAACGGTAAGTCTTTGCAGAAGAGATTCAGGAGCAGCCAGGAAAATTTCGACCAGGCCTCCACTGTTCAGAAGTACTTGAACAGCGATGAATTGGAGACTTTCTACAAGTCGCTGCCAGTGAAAGACTATGGCAAACACCTTCCACAACGGCAGCATATTGCCAAGAGCGATTTAGTGAAAACCGCTTGGTTCAAAGCGCAGATAACGGAAGCAATGCAATAAGAAAAGCCCGCTCTCCATCAGGAAAGCGGGCTTTTCTGTATTCTGCGGATCGTTACAACGAATTAATCCACTTCCCCAGCTTCTCAACTTCCTCCTTGGGAACCTGCGTCATAGGCGCCATGGGCGGGTAGCCGGGCCAGTTTTCGGGCTGTGGCTTGTACACCAATTCCACAATTTTGGCAATAGAGTACTTTTTCTTGGCTACTTCCGAGTAAGCCGGGCCAACCAAACGGTCGTAAGGCTTGTGACAAGCGGAACAAGTATTTTTGTTGAGCAAAGCCGCGATATCGGCAGGAACTGGCTTCTGGGCTGGAGCTTCGTCGGCTTGCTTCGCCGGAGCCTCCTCCTTAACTGGTACTTTCTTGGAAATCTCTTCGACGGTTTTTCCTGCAGTCTCAGGTTCAGTATCGGCAGTTTCGTTGCCTGCTGCAATCTCGCCTGCCGCATTTTCTGTCACAGACAGCGAATTGACCGTAGCAGGATCTACCTTCTGTTCGTCGTTCGCGCGGGGCGTAAAGCTGCCGCTTTTGGCAGTTTCCTCGCGTTCGGCGCGGCCATCTCCGTAAAATTCGTCGTATTTGGCCTGGTCTTCCTTCGACGAGCAGTTCATTCCGGCGTAGCTCAGGAAGGCTATCGAGGCGTAAAAGGTGAGTTTTTTGAGTGTCATGAGGATTCTGTTTTTAGTAAAAAGTAGGTAGAGGTAGGTTTTTAAAAAATTATGCCTGATTAGAAGGGAGGAATAAAGGGCTCGAACGAGTCTTCAATAAAGTACAAACCTCGCATTTTTTCTTAATTCAGAAAGAAAAAAAAGGATTTTAGACGGAAATTAGCGCGGCAGATCTTCCTCGATAGACAATCAAGCAGTTGGTTTTGTTTTTTTGGAAAAATGATTTTGCAAACTTGACGATAAACCTTACTTTTGCAATCCTATTTGTAAAAACGAAGAAACGCAATGGCTAAGAAAGGCAATAGAGTACAGGTAATACTGGAATGCACCGAGCAAAAGGGATCGGGCGTACCAGGGATGTCGCGCTACATCACCACCAAAAACCGCAAGAATACGCCCACTCGCATCGAATTGAAGAAATTCAATCCTTACATGCGTAAGTACACGCTGCACAAGGAGATCAAGTAATTCGTAACCTTATAACCGCATAAAGACATGGCTAAGAAAGTAGTTGCAACCCTGAAAAAAGAAGGCGGCCGTACCTACGCCAAGGTAATTAAGGCGGTGAAGTCGCCTAGGACCGGTGCCTATACCTTCAAAGAAGAAATGGTGCCGACCGACCTGGTTCAGGACACTTTGAAGAAATAAGATGATTGGCTCTGACGGGCCGATTTTGCGATCCAATGCATGAAAAGTCCCAGCCGGGACTTTTTTTGTTTTAAATTTGGGGCGACATCTCCTCATTCTCCTCCACAATCAACCGCGGGCAACCACAAGCGCATGGGCATTTTCGATTTTTTTTCTAAAGAGAAAAAGGAAACACTTGACAAAGGGCTCGAAAAGTCCAAGGATAGCATCTTCGACAAACTAGCCCGCGCGGTAGTTGGCAAGGATACTGTGGATGAGGACGTGCTGGACGAGCTGGAGGAAATCCTGATTACCTCCGACGTTGGCGTGGGAACGACCGTTAAAATCATCCGCCGTATCGAGGCCCGCGTGGCCGCCGACAAGTACACTTCTACAGGCGAACTTGACAAGATTCTGCGCGAGGAAGTCGCCGCCCTACTCTCCGAGAACCCCACCGTTGGCGTGACCGACAGCTTCGAGACTGAACATCTACCCAAGCCCTATGTCATCATGGTCGTGGGGGTCAATGGCGTGGGTAAGACGACGACTATTGGCAAGCTGGCGCATCAGTTTCAGCGGCGGGGTCGCAGCGTGGTACTTGGCGCGGCTGATACTTTCCGCGCTGCCGCCGTGGATCAACTCAAACTCTGGGGACAGCGCGTAGGCGTCCCCGTGATCGACCACGGCATGAATACCGACCCCTCCGCCGTGGCTTACGATGCCTTGAAAAAAGGCGTGGAAGTCAACGCCGATGTCATTATCATCGACACCGCCGGACGCCTGCACACCAAGGTGAACCTGATGAATGAGCTGGGTAAAATCAAACGTGTGATGCAAAAGGTTATTCCCGACGCTCCGCACGAGGTAATGCTGGTACTGGATGGAAGTACGGGCCAAAACGCCGTGATCCAGGCCCGTGAATTCACCAAAGTCACGGAGATCACCTCCCTGACCGTCACCAAACTGGACGGCACCGCTAAGGGCGGCGTCGTGATCGGCATTTCTGACGAGTTCCAGATTCCTGTCAAGTACATCGGGGTAGGGGAGAAGATGGATGACCTACAAGTTTTCGATCGTGAGGAATTCGTGGACTCGCTGTTTAAGCGATAGCTTTCACTGCCACTTCTCTAATCCCAGCAATTTCTTTCCCAACTCGTCCAGCTCCGCTGTTTCATAGCGCGTCTGTTCCCAGCGGCGTGGGTCACCCGGAAAAGCGTAGCCTTCGGGGGCGATGCGATCGCGCCAGGAGCCGATGCGCCACTGGCGCAGGGCTTGGTTGTCTTCCTCAGCGGGCATCATCGAGATGTACTGCGCAATGCGAACCTTGTCCTTCGACAAATTGGGGCGGATGCCGTGCGGCTGAGCGCTGTGGAAAATCAACAGATCGCCCGCTTCCAGTTTTACTTTGACGAGTTGGTCTTCAAACTCAGAAATATCCGGCTGAAAGCGGTTGCGATCTTCGGGCTGCGTGAGTTTCCAGGTGTTGTAGGTGCGGAAGAGCTCGGGGATGCACTGAAAGCCGCCCATGTTTTCGTCGGTTTGGTCGGCCAGGGCCAGTACGCCTTGCACGTTTTGGGGCTTGGTTTCGGGGTCATAGTCCCAGTGGATGAAGCCTTTGTACTCATAGCCGGGCCGGATTGGGAAATTCAGATTAGCGCGGTCGATCGTCACCCAAAGTTTTTCGGTACCCCAGATATCCACGAAAGCATCGTACACGCGCGGCATCTGTCGGTTGTTCCACAGGGCCTGGTTATTATAGACTTCTACCATACCCGTTCCAGCCAGTTCCTTCATCTGCATTTCGGCGCGGGGTGCGGTGTACCATGTTTCGGGATTGTCCGGGTCTTTCCCCTCGAACTCCCAAAGGAAAGCCGCCGTACGCTGTGCCTGCTCGCGTGGTACAGCGTTCTTTACTACTACGTAGCCGTTCTCTTTCCAGAAACCCCAATCTTCCTCGCTTAGTACGCGAAGTGGCTTCCCGTTGGCGCGATCGCTCAGTTTTA
This sequence comes from Persicitalea sp., assembly GCF_041751555.1. NCBI lineage: Bacteria > Pseudomonadati > Bacteroidota > Cytophagia > Cytophagales > Spirosomataceae > Persicitalea > Persicitalea sp. Next base: position 4,429 of record NZ_JBGSXF010000604.1, read on the forward strand.
CTTTGCTGCTTTTAGCCGTGGAGGGATTCCCAGGGATATCCTTATGGGCGTTGTCGGACGGGGTGATTATCTTGGCTTGCATGGGAGAAGAGTTTAAAGCGTCTGGATAATTGAAAAAGTAGGGCTCTTTGTATATCTCCCTATTCTTCATTCACGAAGGCGTTTGGCTTCTGCAAGAAGTCAAACGTAAACCACTTTATCGATCCCTGGTTAAATTCGCGCCGCAACCGTTTGATGAAGTAATTTGTTTGGTTTTTGTACTAAAATAAAAAATAAAACAAATTATAAATTAGGTAGTTAGACGATTTGATAAAAGCAGAGAAACGAATTTCTGCCGAAAACAAACTAAAATATGAAAAGTCTAACAATTTTGAAAAGCTTGGCTCTCACGCTGGTGATGGGCCTGGGTGTTGTCTTTAATGCGAATGCTCAGAAGATGACCAACAAAGACCTTGCTACTAGTGCGGGTCTGTCCGACAACTACTCAACTTTACTGACCGCTCTAAAAGCCGCCGGACTGGCCGACCAGGCTTCCAAGCCCGGTCCGTTCACGATCTTTGCTCCCGAAAATAGCGCCTTCGACGCGCTGCCCGATGGAACCGTCGAGACGTTGCTGAAGCCCGAGAGTAAGAAAATGCTTTCCGGAATTCTGCTGAATCACGTGGTGGAAGGCTCCGTGATGTCGTCGTCGCTGAAAGACGGCCAGAAGATCAAAACTGTAGGCGGAGGTACACTGACCGTGCGCATGAAAGATGGCAAAGTTATGATCGAGGACGCCAAAGGCGGCATGTCCACCGTTACAATGGCTGACATCAAAGCTACCAACGGCGTGGTACACAGCATCGACGCGGTGCTGATGCCGGGCATGTAAAACTCTGGTTTTCCGCATAAAAAAACGCCCTCGACCAACGTCAGGGCGTTTTCTTATTTTACCTCCACCAATCGCCAGTATGGCGGCCCTTACTGCGTCACTTTCCCGGTTTCATCAAGCACTTGCATCGACACGCGGTACAAATCATTGGGAACGTCTTTGGGAATATTGATTGTCGGTCTGCCCTCTTCATCCCCAAATTTCAACAGCTCTGATTTTGCAAAATGGATTTTTGTCGAATCCTGAGCGGAAACCATTTTAAGGCGAGTCGTGGGAGCCTTACCGTTGAAAGTTATTGGTGCGTTGTTGTCCTTCGTAATAACCTGAGGCCCTTTTAGAGAACAGGGATTCAGAAACCCGAGAATTTTACTTATCTCAAAAGGCATCACTTCTTTTGCCGTCACGTGAAGCAAGTAGCAATAGATGGTATTTCGGAAAACCTTATCCCGGAAATGGACGGCGTAATGCCCGGGAGCAAAAGATGCTGGTATTTTCATGATAGCTTGGGTTCCATATTTTCCGTATTCAATTTCCGGCAGCGTCACTACTCTGTCATCTTGACCCAAAATTTCAATGTCCATGTTTTCCGCGAACAGATTCCGTCCGCTAAAGACAAAACGTTCACCAGGACGAATACGGGGGACATCTTTCAACTCCCAATTCATGACAATAACGGGACCATTTTTTATAGTGAATGGCTGTGGTACTTTCAAGACCTTGCGGTCGGCGGTTGCGAACTCGACGTTGTAAGTACCCGGAACGACCTCCTTCATATAATTGAAGAAATTGATGATGAGCCTGTTCGCAGGTTCATTCCATCCACGTTGAAACAAAGGCAGCGCGACACCCTGGGTGGCAAGAATATCAATAGAGGCACTGTCTCCGACAATCGTTTCTCCGGTCATAAGATTTGTAAACTTCACCTGAGTAGGCAGCCGATTGGCGTGCAGATTTTTGAATGGAACCGAGAGTACCATCCCGACGGCAAGGTCGCGATCCGTGTAGCTGGAAAGCGCGGCTGCGTCTATTTCGAGCGGGCCCGAAGGAATGAACTCCAGCGTGTATGTAGCCAGCACATTACCTGACGGCCACCTATCGATTAGTTGGAGTTGTCGGCACTCCAGGCATTCCATGTCGAAAGCCTTGTACCATTGCACTTCCTTCAGATAAGCCTCCCCCACGAATTTTACCTTTGGTCTCAAGCTGTTGGGAAGCAACGGCGGCAGTTTCACTCTAATGACGTGCCTTTTCTGATCGATACTGACATCCTTCGCAGGAATTCCCGGAAAGCTGATAGAAACAATCCGCGGCTTGCCGTCGGCCAAAGGGTCGGGCGTTCGGCAGCTCACACAAAAGGCCAGTAGTGCGGCCCAAGCGAGGTAGTTGGCGGAGTGTTTCATGAGTAAGTTTTTTACATTAGATGCTGGATTTATTCCGAGTGTAAAAGTAGCGGAAGCCCAAACCTATGTAGCCTGAGTCGAGAGAGGGGACAAGGTTGTAATTCAAAAAGCTTCCTTCGGTTTTTGCGGGGCCGCTACGCGGACTGTTTACTGGGGGATTTTCAGTGTTTTTCCATCCCGCAGAAATGCTGATAGGGTTGAAGTAAGCAAAAGTGCCATAAAGTACCCATTTTGGAGCGACTTGCCAGGCAACTCCAGCATTAAGGTTCATCCCCAGCGTGAAAGTGTTGGTTCTTCTGAGTGAAAAAGCATTGGTCCCGTTATCCAGAATTACCCGATTGTACTCATTGTCCAGTCCGTATTTCAACCCAACACTGGGCTGTATGTAAACGGAAACTTTCTCAAAGACAGGCTTGTAGTACTCAACAAACCGACTCCCACCAAAGCCGAGATAGCGAAGTTTACTGGGGAAACCCGGATAATTTGGCAAACTGGCGTTTGTGTTCGTTGACAAAGACTGGCTGAGCGTCCAGCCAACGGCTTTGTTGTTCCGGGTGAAGTAACCCGAACTTATGTCGATGTTATGACTGTAGTTCGCGGATTGATTTACGGTATTTGGCCCTTTGTATTTATTATCGTTTAGGTTAAGACTCAACCCGCCCGAGACGAAACTCTGCCCCGCCTGAAACTGGGCCTTGGCAGCGATAGGAAGTATCACGAAAGTGAATAAGAAATAAAGCGAAGAACTTTTCATGGCTGGGCGGGTTGGTTTTTGGCAGGAATATATTTGGCTATCCTCAGCGTAAAATAGTCTGGAAAACGGGTGGACAGACCCGTCGATAAGGAAATTCCCCGTCCCGAATTGTCGTTGTAGGGGCTATATCTTGCAAATAATGACAATATACCAGCGTAGCCCTCAATGGCTACATTACGCTTGGGGAAAAAATAAACCAGACCGGGCTTTATTCCCAACTCGTATTCCCAACTGCGATTTTTGTTTTCCGGCTGTGGAGAAACGCTATTCTTCGATCTGTCCCAATTATACAATGGGCCAATTTCGCCGTGAATGAAAACAGCCCAATGCTCATTCAGTGTTTTGTATTTCCTGATGAAAGGCAGAAGCGCGATTGACTGGCCGAATGTGGTGGCATTAAAGTCATTGTTGGAAGTGCCTGGAAATTCTTGGATGGTTTTTGATAGGCTAAAATTATACCTTACCCCTACCCCAATCATGGTGTTGGAATTAATGAATTTGCCCCATTGCAACTCAGGAGTAATAGTATGCCGCGATGCCGACTGAGTCGAGGTGCCATCAGTCACCCGATCCGTACTTGTGTTCCCTTCAAGCTTTACCGTCCCGCCCCAGTACCTTGTCCCATCCTGTATCTGCCCCCGCACGGGCAGGCCGCAGCCCAGCCCGCCGAGCATTGCCAATAGCCATAGTTTTTTCATAATTTATTCTGGTTTAATTTCGAGTGACAAAGTATCGCGAATAAGATCTTCTTGTAAGATTTTAATAAAAATTTAGCAAATTCTAATAACCGTGAATCAACAGCTGCCTTCCAGCAGTAATCTTACTTTTTTGCGTCCGGCGGTGAAGTCATTGTAACGGATATTTCTCTCGGAAATATTTTTACCCGAGCAATCGAAGATGTGGCTCATGGGGGAGGAGAGAAAGACATTTTCGAAAGCCAGAAAATATTCCCGCTTGTAAGAATAAACCGTAACCCAAAGCGGCCCGCTCTTCGGGCGCTGGAAACTGGCCAGTTCATCCTTCGCCCACGGAATTGTCTCCAAAGGCTTATTGGCAAAGCAGCCCTTGTCGGGATCGAGTTTGTCAGGATTGCAGTGGACAGCCGTGAGTAGAAATACGATCGATAGCACGAACAGAAGCGTAAATTTTTCCATATGGGTCAAGTAAAAAAATGCTGACTTGTCAGCAAAGACCCGGCTCCACAAAAAAAGGTTGGAAGCGAAAGAAAATATTTGACAACAGTTATGTCACCCTTTCCTTCGCGGCTCGGGCATTTCCTCGATTCCCAACGTCGTCAGATGAGGATTAAGGATGCGGGTGGTGATGTGTAACTGAAAATATTGGACGCCCTCCACCACGAAAATACGCGTGAACCAACCGTTTTCTTTTAAGCGACGGTAGATGCTGGAGTAACTTACCGAACTCGGCCAACCCTGCGCTCCCAGTGCAGTATGCAGCGTATCGACCGCTTTATTTAAATTGGAGAAATACGTGACTGTTTCGCGGGTCGATCCGAAAGGATTTCCCTTGATCAAGGGCTTGATGACGACTTCGTAAATAGGTTGTTGTCGAGCGGCCATTTTGTACTAATTGTGGATAAATCACCTGTTTTTGACTAAAAGCTTACGCTTTTGAAATTTTTCTGAAAAATAATAGAACTATTTTTCAGATGCTAAATTCCCCGAAACTTTTCCAGTAGTTGAAGAGTTTAGTAGTTGTTGTTTTAAACGGAAAAGGTCAGATTCTCACGATTCTGACCTTTTTGCATTTATTTCAGTTCCGCTACTTTCCCCTTATCCAATCGAAGGAAGTACTCCACGCAATCAGGAATCTCGTGCGGATAATGGGAGACGTAGATCAACGTCCTTTCGTCCGACCCGCACACGGCGTCCACCACGGATTTGAAGTACTCCACCGCGCCGATGTCCAGGCCCTGACAGGGTTCGTCGAGAATAAGCAGGGGAGGGTTCTTCACTAATGCCCGCGCCAGAAGTACCAGGCGCTGCTCGCCCTTTGACAATTTCTGTAAAGTACGTTCCATTGCGTGAGCCACACCTAATAATTCCGCTAATCGCCCCACCTGTTCGGTCTGTGTCTCGTCTAATTTCTTGAAATAAACACCCGTCGCGTCGAAAAAACCCGAAGCGATAGCTTTAAAGACCGTCGTCTCGGTATGAAAGTACAGGTGTAGTTCCGGCGACACGTGGCCGATCTTTTGCTTGATATCCCAAATAGACGCGCCTTTGCCGCCGCGCTTTTGATCGAACAGGTCGTAGTCATTGGCAAAGCGCTGCGGGTGATCGGCAGTCAGGAGACTGAGCAGCGTCGATTTTCCGGAACCGTTCGGCCCGGTCAAGGCCCACTTTTCGCCCTTTTTTACTTTCCAATTGACATCATCCAGCACGGCTTTCCCGTTATAGACTACCTTGATGTTTCGCAGGTCAAAAGCGTATTCATAATCGGCAGAAGCGGGTTCAATGTCTATTTTTGGAATCTTGATTGACCGAGTACTGATCGAGGTGTTTTCGAAGGTGATAACGTTATTGTCAAACTCAGTTTTTGTCTTGATACGTCCTTTCTCCAATTTCAATATGTGCGTGATGCAGTCCGGAATTTCTGTGACCGAAGTAGCCAAAATGATTGTCGTGCCTTGTCGGGTAAATTCGCCCAGAGCTTCTCGCAAAATTCCTCGCGAAAGTACATCCAAACCCACGAACGGATGATCCAGCAGTAGAATATCTGGTCTTTTGACCAGTGACCGCGCCAGCAGCATCCGTCGGGTTTCGCCGTTGGAAAGAGTGATGAAAGGTTGATCGAGCAATTCGGTGAGTTGCAGCAATTCCGCAACTTCTTGCAAGCTTCTTTCAGCTACCTGGCTTTTCGCTAGCTGTACAGATTGATCATTCACCGTCCCGACGGGCTTCATTTGCTCGGTCAATACCTCGCGCACCGTGGGGGCAATGGCCGCTTCGTGAGCCTGAAATCGCTGTTGGTGGTACTGCGCCGCCGCGCGGGCAACGCGATGAAAGGAGTAGTCATTGGCTACAAACTCCACGGCTCCCCTTTTTTTTAGTCTTCCCTGCGTTGTAGCCCAGCGTCCAGCTATGGTTTCCAGCAGCGTGGTTTTTCCCGCGCCGTTGCCGCCGATGATGGCCCAATGCTCACCGGGGCTTACCCGCCAGTCGAGGTCGAAAAGTACAGGTGTGTCGTATTTGCGGACGGAAACGTTTTCAAGGGAAAGGGGGAACATGAATGGTCAGATTTGAATAACTTTAAATTGCCTTAACAAAATGGCACTGGCATAGTTTTTACCGCTATTTACTTAATCATTTCAATTAAATACTACCTTCCAAACAAAAACTATTATGAATACTATAAAGTCCGTCGATGCCCTCGACACCCCTTCCGATTTGCAGGAAAAAGCTCGTAAACAAGTTTCTGAATCTGTCAATTCCCTTGTAGCTGACGCCTTCGCGCTTTACATCAAGACCAAGAATTTTCACTGGCACATGTCCGGCCCACACTTTCGCGACTACCACCTGCTTTTAGACGAGCATGCCGCCCAAATCCTGGCTACCATCGACCCGCTGGCCGAGCGCGTGCGGAAGTTGGGCTACGATACAATCCGTTCCGTAGGACACATCGCCCAATTGCAAGGTGTGAAAGACAACGACGAAGACTTCGTGCCTGCCCAGAGTATGCTCAAAGAACTGATTGATGAAAACAAGAAGATGGCTAAGAAAATGCGCGAGACGCACAGCCAATGCGATGACGCCAAAGATGTCGCCACCGCGAGTCTGTTGGAAGAATACATCGACGATACGGAACGCCGCACTTGGTTTCTGTTCGAAACTACGCGGACGGAAAAGTAGAAGCAGTAGTGCGCTTGAAATAATACGGTCGGCCCGGCAGCGTTTAGCTTCCGGGCCGACTTTTTTTATAGCTCACAGCTATCTTGGGGCATTCCGCTCCGATACAACAGTAACTTTGCAAACCTCTGAGCCATTTCTCCGTAAATTGGCACCGAAATTGTGCGTGAGTAGTGAGGGCTTGTAGTGCAGATTATGAGAAGAGAATACATCCTGTTTTTACTGGTAGTACTGATGTCGTTAACGGCTAACCCGAGGGCCAATGCCTCCCATGTCATTGGCGGCAACATTACGATCACGCCCAAAAATAACCAGACAGGAGTTTATAGCGTCTGCGCGACGCTGTATTACGACGCTAACAGCACCGATCCCAACGCCGAGCAGAGCGAGATTACCGTTTCGTTTTTTCGTATGGTGGACAACGCCCGGCTCACGGATCTGCGTTTGAAGCAGACCAGCAAGCAACCGCTGCCCTTCACGAATCCGGGGTGTGCCGCGTCCCGAAACCTGAAAATAAATGTCGTGCAGTTCTGCGCCGATATCCGACTAACGCCAAGTGAGTACGCTGAACAGAAGGGATTCTACGTAACATGGGAACGTTGCTGCCGCTCGGCGGATATCGGCAATATCAAAGGGGCTGGCACTTCATCACTGGTGCTGTACACCGAGTATCCGCCCGTTTCCACCGCCAACCGTTCGCCTGTTTTCGGGGCGGCCAACGGTGAAGTTCTCTGCCGCAATACGCCTTACACCTTTGAGTCAGGTGCGACCGATCCCGACGGGGATGAACTACGCTACCGTCTCGATACGCCTTTTAACAGCACCCGCCCACCCTTCAATATCGACCCGCTCGCCCCATCCACGGCGGGGCCCTACCCCAAAAGCGAATGGGCCGACGGCTTTGGCCCGGCCAATCCCGTACCGAGCAAACCTGCCTTTTCACTTGACCCCAAAACCGGAACTGTTCGCTTGACGCCCACCGAAACAGGGTTGTTCGTGTATCGGGTGGTGGTGGAAGAGTACCGCCAGGGCCGCAAACTCGGCGAGGTACATCGTGACTACCAGCTTCTGGTGATCGACTGCAACAACGAAAACCCGCCGCCCGTGGCCATCGAAGACGCCCTGCTGCCGCCCGGCGCGTCCATCGCCGAGGGCGACTCGCTGATTGAGGTCGGAATATGCCGGGGCGATGCCATTTCGCTCAAAGCCGAAACCAACCCGCAGTTTGCTTACCAATGGCAGCGGAACGGCGTAAACATCGAAAATGCCAAAGGATCGGCGATCACCATCATGCAGGAAGGGGTGTACAATGTAGTCAAGACCTTTGCCGACCGCTGTGGCAACGCCAGCACCCTGGGGGAAAAATTTGGGGTGAAGTACAAGTCGCAGGAAGAAGTCAAGATTACGCCTGGCCCAAAAGCCAGCGTTTGTGAAGGCGCGCCGCTGGACCTGAGCCTGAATGTAGGCGGCGCGGGCTGGTCATTTAGCTGGCAAAAGGATGGCAGTGTCTTGCCCGGTGCGACGTTCAGCACCCTTGCGGGCGTCACGGAAGCGGGTACTTACGTGGTGAAGGCAGCTAACATTGTTACGCAATGTGTCGGTTCCGATACTGTAACTGTCCGGCTGAACGCCCTACCACCCGCGAAAGTAACTGCGCCCTCCCAAGAAATTTGCCAGGGTGATTCGATACTATTGCAAGCTAATGCGGCCCCGAACTACACCTACGTGTGGTACCAGAACGAATTCCCGCAGCCTAATCCCATCGGGCCAAGCAATCTTGTCAAAAAGGAAGGCTTGTACTCCGTGGAAATAAGCGACACGACCACAGGCTGTTCCCGTCGATCGGACACGCTGTATGTCAAGGTCAAGCCGATACCTGAGGTACTTTTTGATTCTTTGCCGGATGTTTGCGGTCAGGCAGACGCTCGTTTACCGTTGCGGGCCACACCAGCGGGAGGTACTTTCTCGGGCAAGGGCGTGAGCGGCACTACCTTTGACGCCAGTAAGGCGGGCCTCGGCAACCATCCGGTTGTTTATACCTTTAGAGCACCTAATGGCTGTATTGCCGCCACTACCCGCACGGCTCGGGTAACCTCCGCACCGCGAGCCTTTCTAGGAACAAAAAAAGTAATCGTGCAAGGCGACAGCCTCCAAATTCGTAGTTCCGTTACCGAAGGGGCTACTTATGCGTGGTCGCCGCCGCTGGGTTTGAGTAATACATCGGTAGCTCAGCCCGTAGCGTCGCCCGAGCAGACTACGACCTACCGTCTGCGCGTCTCGACGACGGATGGTTGTTTTTCGGAAGCAGAAATTATGGTGGAAGTACTGCCGCCCGTGAAGATTCCCAACGGATTCACGCCCAATGGCGACGGCACAAATGATACCTGGGAGATAGAAAACAGCGCAGCTTATACGGACTGTGAAGTGAATATATTCAATCGTTGGGGCAATAAAGTGTTCAGTTCCAAAGGCTACGACAAAGACTGGGGCGGCCAATTCAACAATGAAGACCTCCCCGCCGCCACCTACTACTACGTCATCAAACTCCATCCCGACTTGGCGGTGAGGAGCGGCAGTGTGACAATTTTTAGGTGATTTGGAACAAATGAATGTCGGAATTAATGAATATTGCTTTCGCCAGATGTCGATTGATATTCTATTCCGACGTTCCTAATTCACTAATTCCAAATAAAATCAAACTCCCTCCGCCACTACCGTTTTCACGCCTGGCACCATGCGGGTGAGCAGGTTCTCAATACCCGATTTCAGGGTTAACGTCGAGGACGGGCAACCGCTGCACGATCCCTGGAGCAGTACCTTTACCGCGCCGGAGTCTTCGTCGAAGGAGTGGAAGTTGATGGCCCCGCCGTCGGATTCTACCGCCGGACGGACGTACTGGTCGAGGGCGGCCTTGATTTGCTGCACGGCCGGGGTGTCGTTTTCTTCCACCACCATCGTATTGCTCTCGATGGTTTGGGGCTCAAAAACGGGCTGGTTTTCCTCGAAGTAAATCTTGATGAATTGCTTGGTGTCGTACAGCACTTCTTCCCAGGGCGTGGCGTCGTCCTTGGTGATGGTCACGAAGTTGCTGGCGATGAATACCCGCTGCACGTGCGGAAACTGGAACAAATCTGCCGCTAGAGGCGAGGCTTTGCCCGCTTCCAAAGCAGCGGCGTGAGAGGGGTAGTCGAACGAGAGCCCGTCGGGTACCAACTCGAAATTCAAGACAAATTTCATGGAGTTGGGGTTGGGGCTTAGTTCGGTATAAATATAGACTGGGCGGTTGAGCATATTTTTGTTGAAGAGTTGAAAGATTGATTTTTGGTAGTTAAAAGAAAAACTACCTATGACGATTTGCAAACAATCCTTATTGATTAAAAATTTCAGGAAGGATATGTTGCTTTTGCGCGATTGGCTTGGGAACGCCAAAAGCCCGAGGGAATAATCCTTCGGGCTTTTGGCTAATGCAATAGCTTTATTTCAAGACCAATCGGGCTTACGCCTCGGCGACTACGGGAGCGTTCGTGGGTTGAGCTTCGGCCGTTTCGGTGGCGATGGGTTCAATCGAGACCCAAGACTTGCCCTTGGCTTTCTTGGTGAAAACCACGTGGCCTTCAACCAGCGCAAACAGGGTGTGGTCACGGCCCAAACCGACGTTGCGGCCGGGATTGTGCTTCGTACCACGCTGGCGAACGATGATGCTGCCCGCTTTGGCGTGCTGTCCACCGAACAGCTTCACGCCCAAATAATTAGGATTCGAATCCCGTCCGTTCTTGGAACTACCTACTCCTTTCTTGTGTGCCATAACTTTTAATTAGTGAATTATGGAATGTCGGAATTAGTGAATTGTGGTATTCCATAATTCACTAATTCACTAATTCTCAGTTTAGATTACTATATCGTCAATAAGGATCTTCGTCAAATACTGACGGTGGCCGTTTTTCTTCTTGTAGCCTTTGCGGCGTTTTTTCTTGAAAACGATGACCTTCTCGCCTTTGAGATGTTCAACGATGGTGGCGTTGACCGACACACCCTTGACGCCGGGGGCACCAATTTGGATCGTGCCTCCGTCGTCAGTGAGGAGGACTTTGTCGAAAACAAGTGCAGCGTCCACATCCCCTTCAAGCCGATTGGTGAAGATGGTGCGGCCCTTTTCAATCTTGAATTGCTGACCTGCGATTTCTACGATTGCGTACATTTTTAGACCTGGTTTTTTGAAATGAGGGGCAAAGATAAGGACTTGTGGCAGAAATCACAATG
>NZ_JBGSXF010000605.1:0-3134 GCF_041751555.1 Persicitalea sp.
GGGAGGGGCGTATGGTGATAGACTGGCAGAGCGACATCGCGACTGAACACAAAGCGAATAACTTCGTAGCCCAAAACAAACTCTATCAGAGCTGGATTCCCGAATTGGCCTTTATGCATTGTAGTCTCCATAGCGAAATCAGGTTTTTTTGCCGGGAAAATTTACTGATTTACTTGATACCCAACAACACCCGTTTAGTTTCCGGTCTGATTTGAGGTACTTTAGCGGTACAGGCGTTATGGGCAAGCGTGAACGCACTTATTTTCTGTGTGAGGAGCCGATTCAATGAGTGAGTGGGCAAATGGCGGGAAATCAATCCTGCGATTATCTGCTTCACGCAAAAAAACAACCCCTCACTTATAAGAACCTGCACTTTACCCGCTGCGATCGATAAGCTATACCTGTTTTCCAATCCGGCTATCGTTGGTTAACGGCCAGGGAATCCAGTTGGTAGAGGCGCGTGATGCTCCCATTTTTCAACTCGTAGCGGACATCATGCCCGGCGATGCGGACAAGAAGCGAATAGGAACCCGAACCCAGCGCGGAGACGTCGAGCCGGCGACGGTAATGGGCGAGGTTGTTGAATTCCTGGTAGTGCAGGTTCCCGCGCTCGTCCGTTAGTTCTATCTTGTATCGCTCTCTGAGCGGGCTATCGACCAGTAACCGAAGTACACCCGCTTGGTTGACGAAAGCCGATATCGTGTAAGGCATTTCTTCACCGGGGGCGTTCTGTTTCCGGTCAGCACCTAGTTTGACCAGCGGCAGGCGGACCTCCGGCAGCAGCGTGGGCAGCCTTTCGGTTTTGATCCGCCTCGTCACGAGTCGTTGGGCCATCAATTCATGCAAAAGCCGATCGAACTGCCGCCGGTTGTGGGGCGTTGGCTTCACCCATTTTTCGGGCAGCGATTCCTGGTAGAGCAACTGGCGGTTAGGGTCGAAAAACTGTATCACCGTCATGCGGGTATCCACCAGCGTTCTGAGTTCCCAGTAACCCCGGGTCGAATCGGTTTCGGCCTGTGAGGTTCGTAAAATCGGGTGTTCTTTTTTCTGGGCGAAACCCGGCTGGTGCAAACTGGTCAAGGCCAGAGTGAGGAGCAGCAGCCAGAGAGCGGCGCGGGTGGGACGGAGAACAGGGGCGGGGTAGTTGACGAATGCTTTCATAGCTGTTTTTTTTTACTGGTTTAGAAATCTGTTTCCACAACCAGTTGCTTTTGAGCATTTGGTTGTCAGATGCTTAGTCGGACAAAGTTGCTAAAGAGCCGACACGCATTCCACCGGATTCGCGTGAATGCACTCATTTTCTGCGTGGGGAGCAGATTCAATGAGCGAGTGAGCAAACGGCGGAAAATCTTTCGATTATCCGCTTCGCGCGAAAAAACGACCGCTCACTCAAAACAGCCTACACTTCACCCGGTGGGAGATAGAAGGTGTTCCTGTTTATCAGTACCTTGTTGTATTATTTTACGACCCTATGCGCCTGCTTCTGTTCTTGACGCTGCTTTTGAATTGGGCTGCTGCCTTCGGGCAGGAGAAAGTATTAATTTTGCCGGGTAAATTACCGACCGCCCAAATGGACATTGGGCCATACACGTCATTCTACGAGGACCCCTCAGGCGATACGCTACCGCTATCGGTGATACGTCGGCAGCAGTTCCGGCCTTTTGCCGAAAAACGTAATGAGCGAACCACTTTTTCTGATCAGTCAGTCATGGTGACCTGGTTGCGGTTCACCCTTCGCAATGCACATCCTACTGATACGTTGCGGCTCCTTCATTATACGGGTGTTCATGGCCATGTAACACTCTACGAAACGGGCCGCCCAATTGGTCATACAGGTATTTTCTATATGCCTAAAGCCCGGCCCAGTCCGTTTGCTTTACCACTTACCATTCCGCCTGCAACCACCCGAACCTATATCGTTCGCGTATTTGGCTATATCTGGCATCCTCACCAGATCTCCTCAACGTTAATGACCGTATCAGAAAGTATTACCAATCATTTTGGCCCCAAGAATGATGCTGAAAAACTTCTATTGGCAGCCATGTCATTACTGACTGGCGGATTGATGTTTATGAGCCTATATTCTTTGTACTCATTTATCATCAGCCGGAATTGGGCCTATCTTTTCTACACCTTGTACACGGGGACGAGTGTGTTGTTTTCGCTTCACCACATGAATTACAAATTCACTTTGGACTTGGTATTCCCACATCGTGTGTCGGATGACATTGGCCCATTTCATGTTGCGCTGATTACTGCTTTTTACATTTTATTTGTCGTAGATATACTGGCAGTACGAGCCAATTTTCCTCGAACCTGGCGGGTATTGAGTGGACTTTTGATATTGTTAGCCGCACAAGAAATTCTCGCAGTGGTTGAGTGGATTTACGGGTATCCACTTTTTGCCAGTAACAGCATTTATACCTATGCAATGGTACCCTCTGGCCTGGCAACGGCCATTTTATTGGCTACAGTGATTCGAAGCCAATCACCTATTCGGATTTACCTCCTAATAGGTATTCTTAGTTTACTGGGTATTTCTTTTATCCCTGGCTCTCTCGGCCTTTACAGTCATAATATTTCCCCTATATTCGCTTCGTTCTTTAATGATCCGTTTTTCTGGGTTATAATGGGATTAGCCATCGAAGCTTTTTGTTTCGCGCTAGCCCGCGCTTATCTGAGTCGATTGATTGCAATACAGAATCGCCAGATTCAGGTGCATTACACCCAGGATCTAGAAATTCAACTAGCCCAGCGCACCTATGAAATTGAACAACAAAGCCGCATGATGGAACAACAGCACATCCGCCAACTCGAAACCGAGTTCGAGCAGAAATTAGCCGATACGGAAATGACTGCTCTTCGCGCCCAGATGAACCCGCACTTCATCTTCAACTGCCTCAACTCCATCAAGCTCTACACCCTCGACAATGAGGCCGACAAAGCCTCCGATTACCTTACCAAGTTCAGTCGGTTGATTCGGCTGGTGCTGGAAAACTCACGCTCCGAACTAGTGCCCTTACAAAACGAACTGGAAGCCCTGCAACTCTACATCGAACTGGAGGCCATGCGCTTTAAACAAAAAGTGCAGTTTACGATTCAGGTTTCGCCGGGCATTGACCAGCGGTATGTGT
>NZ_JBGSXF010000606.1:0-9987 GCF_041751555.1 Persicitalea sp.
AAAACGCCGGACGATTTTGGCAATCAGGGTGCTTTGCCCATCAATCCCGGACTGTTGGATTACCTGGCAACGTCGTTCGTGGAGTCGGGCTGGGACATGAAGCAATTGCACAGGCAGATCATGCTGTCGGCTACCTACCAGCAGTCGTCCGTAATCAGGCCCGCGCTATTCGAGACTGATCCCGAAAACGATTTGCTGGCGCGTGGGCCGGCCTTCCGACTTTCTGCCGAAATGATTCGGGACAATGCTTTGGCAGTAAGTGGCCTGCTCGTCGATAAGAAAGGAGGTAAGAGCGTTTATCCTTACCAGCCGCCTGGGCTTTGGGATGAGATATCAAACAAGGTTTGGCGTTACAAGTACTTACAGGAACCGGGCGACGGCCTCTATCGCCGCAGTCTGTACACCATCTGGAAGCGCACCTCGCCGCCGCCCACGATGATGATTTTCGACGCCACCGACCGTACCTTCTGTACCGTTAAACGACGTTCGACCAGTACGCCATTGCAAGCTCTGGTTTTGCTTAACGGCCCACAATTCATCGAAGCCGCTTGCGTGTTGGCCGAGAAAATCAAAACGCAAGAACCACAAACCGAAAAGCAACTTAACAAAGCCTTCCGCATCCTCTTAGGCCGAAAACCTGACGCCAAGGAGCAGAAGATGATGAACGATTTTTATCTAAAACAGAAAGAAAAATACGACTTAAGAAAAGAAGACGCCATCGCCTATCTTGAAACCGGAGAGTCTGAACGGAATCTCAGTCTCGACCCCGCCGGAACGGCAGCTTTGGCCTTTGTTATCAACGGATTGATGAATACGTCGGAGGGGTATTCTAGGAATTAAGTATGGTGTGGTTTATACCGATTCCTGAATGGTTCCTTACTTTCTCTATTCGACGCCAGACGCGGTAAATCGCGACTCTACATAATACATTACCATGAATGAACTTAGACGTGCAATGAACCTCATGGAATCCCGCCGGGGGTTTCTGAAAACGGCCTCACTGGGTTTCGGCTCGCTGGCTTTGGGCAGTTTGCTGCATTCTTCCAGCTTTGGCGGGGGGAATAAGAAGGTTGTCGAGCGGCCCGAAAACGGCTTGTTGGGTACTTGCCACTTTCCGCCCAGGGCCAAGCGGGTCATTTATCTGTTCCAGAGTGGCGGGCCGTCGCAGTTGGAATCGTACGACTACAAACCTGAACTCGCCAAATGGCACGGGCAGGAAATTCCTGATTCTATAAAAAGTACCCAACGCAACTCGGGTATGGTGGCCGGGCAGTCGAGCTTTCCGCTCGTCAAATCCATTTACGATTTCCAGCAATACGGGCAATCGGGGGCCTGGGTGTCGGAGCTGTTTCCCTACACGGCGGCCATCGTCGATGATTTGTGCATTGTCAATTCGATGTACACCGACGCCATCAATCACGAGCCCGCTGTGATGCTGGTACAAACCGGGTCGCAACAGACCGGGCGACCATCCATCGGTTCGTGGTTAAGCTACGGACTGGGTTCAGATAACCAGAATTTGCCGGGTTTCGTAGTGATGATCTCAAAAGGCGGCGGGGCGCAGCCGCTCAGTTCGGCGGCCTGGGGCAACGGTTTTTTGCCCTCGCACCATCAGGGAGTGCAGTTCCGGGCGGGGAACGAACCCGTACTTTATTTGCAAAACCCTTACGGCGTCCACGAAAACGACCGCCGCGAGCAGTTGGATTTTATCAAATCCATGAACGAACATCAGTTCGACGTTTGGGGCGATCCCGAAATTCATTCCAAGATCAGTCAGTACGAAATGGCTTACAAAATGCAGGCGTCCGTTCCCGAGGCCGTTTCTACTGCCGACGAACCCGACTACATTTATGAGCTTTACGGCGAAGACGCTCGCAGACCCGGAACCTATGCCGCCAACTGTTTGCAAGCCCGCAAACTGGCCGAGAAAGATGTCAAATTCATCCAACTCTACCACATGGGCTGGGACCACCACGGCGGCTTGCCGGGTGGCATGAAAAACCAGGCTATGCAAACCGACCGCGCCAACGCGGCACTCATTCAGGATCTTAAACAAAGGGGCTTGCTCGATGACACGCTGATAGTGTGGGGTGGAGAATTTGGCCGGACTAGCTTCTCACAGGGCCGGCTCACGCCCACCAATTACGGTCGCGACCACCATCCCGGCGCTTTCACGATGTGGATGGCGGGGGCAGGCGTCAAAGCGGGCATAGTTTATGGCAAAACGGACGATTTTAGCTACAACGTTGCCGAGAACGGCGTCCACGTCCACGACTTTCAGGCTACGCTGCTGCACATTCTTGGTATTGACCATGAGCAGTTGACCTTTAAGCATCAAGGCCGTCGCTTCCGCTTGACGGACGTACACGGCAAGGTGGTGCATGATATTTTATCTTAATACAGATTGAATCCCTCTCCTCAAAGGAGAGGGGCAGGGCCGGGCGGCCGGTGCCGTGAGGTAAAACGGGATATATGAAGCAAACCCGCAGAGAATTCTTAGCTACTGGAAGCACTACCCTGATAGCCAAGGCTTTTCCATTCTATATCATAAAAGCAAAACCCAAACTGTCAGACGAAATTACTGGTCACGGCGATTTCCGCTACCGCGTTCACCAAGGGTGGGGCGTCCTGGATTCGGGAAAATATCCCGTCAACAATTGCCACGAAATGGTGCAGACGCGCAGCAGGCGGCTATTCATGCTCACCGACGAACCGAAAAACAACATCCTGATCTATGACCCTTCGGGGAAACTACTGGACCACTGGACACTTAATTTGAAAGGCGCGCACGGCCTCACGCTCCACGACGAAGGCGGGGAAGAATTCCTGTACATTACCGACATTTCCTCGGGTCGAGTGATCAAATCCACGCTGTCCGGCAAAATCGTGATGGAGTTGAAAAATCCGCGCAGCGAAGGTATTTACGATGAGTTCAGTAAGTTCATTCCCACCGAAACGGCCGTCGGCCCGAACGGCGGCATCTACGTCGCCGATGGCTACGGATCGCAATTCATTCTCCGCTACGATGCCAAGGGCAAGTTCATCTCGAAATTCGGCGGCGACAGTTTTTTGCAGGAAGCCAAATTCAAACAAGCCCACGGCGTAGCGATCGACTACCGCGATAAGTCCAACCCCACCCTGATTTGTACGGCCCGCATGAAAAATGCCTTCAAGCGCTTCACGCTCGAAGGCAAATACCTGGAAACTTACTACCTGCCGGGAGCTTACGTCAGCCGCCCCGTGTTCGATGGCGATAACCTGTATTCGGGCATCTGCTTCGGGATGACGCCCGGCGATTACAATCCCAAGCTGAACCGGGGGTTTGTGACGATTTTGGATAAAAACAATAAGGTAGTTTCCAATCCCGGCGGCAACGCGCCCGTCTATCGAGAAGGTAAGTTGGACCTGCTGCTACAAGAACAGCCCGTGTTCAAGCATTGCCACGACGTCTGCGTGGACAATGACAAGAACCTCTACGTCTGCCAGTGGAATGCGGGTGGAGTATATCCATATAAATTGGAGCGGGTTTAGGACTGCTTCTTTTCCTTCTCTACTCGTTCCTTCAACTTCTGGTTCATCGCCTCGAAGCCATTTCGTGTGTTGACCTCGATCATTTTGTTGAACAGAGGCACCAGGATGCCAGCGAATTGCTCGCTTTGTACCAGAGTGGTGCTACCGTCGCCGTTATCAGTCAGTTCAAAGCGGTGTTCGCCGTCGAAAAGTCCTTTGATGAACAAGTTTCCAAGCCAGCGAAATTCTTTGTTTTTTTCAAAGGCCAAAACTTTGGGCGTGAAGGTCATGCCGTTGCCGCCGGGCGGTTCGAGACGGGCCTTGATGGTTTTGCCCACGGCTACCTGGCCCGTCAGGGATTTGATAAAGGGGTTCCAGTCGGGATATTTTTCAAAGTCGGTGAGGACGGCCCAAACCTGGGCGGGGGACGCTTCGATGCGAATTTGGGTTTTGAGTTCTTTGGCCATGATTGCGATGGTTAGAATTTTGGTTGTCAATTTGAACACCACAAAATTCCGACTTCTGCTACTGAAGGCTCTTGACAAATATCAAGAAATCACAAACTGGCCTTTTTTCTGATTCGGCTAAACGTCTCTGGTGTCATCCCGAGCATCGAAGCGATGTACTGCAAGGGTACCTGGTTGAACAACTCTTTATTGTTTTCAAAAAAAGCCCAATACCGTTCTTCGGCGGTCATGGAAAGGTGCGTGAAGATCCGGTCTTCCATGGTGGTGAAGCAGCGGGTGATAAAGCGCAACTCAAATTCGTGCCACTCCGGAACCAGGCTTCCAATGGATTGGTAATCTGCCTGGCTGATAGTGAAAAGTTCAGCATCGCTCAGGGCCTGGATGGTCCAGCGGGCGGGCGTGTCGAAGATAAAACCCGACAAGTCGGTGACGAAATAGCCCTGCGTGGAAATCCATTGGGTGACTTCATCGCCACGCTCAGTCGTGACAAAAATTCGAAGCAAACCCGAGCGGATAAAACTGAGTTGATCGCAGGAATGCCCGGTTTTGAGCATAAAATCCCCTTTGTCCAGGTGTGCGTTGTGAAAAAGTGAGGCGATCTTTTCGAGACTCTCGGATTTTACACCAAAGTAAGAGGAAATGTATTGGTTGAGTTCGGTCATTTCTGCGCCGCCATCGGATTTTTGCTCGGCAACCTGGCCCCGACATCCTGCCGCCAGTTCTGCAAAATCGTGTGCAGTTGCAGCGTTTTGCCTGGATTCTTGTCGGCCAGGTTATTCTGCTCACCAATATCGGTTTTGAGGTCATAGAGTTCTAGCCCCCGCCCTGGCTCAAACCACTCGATCAGCTTCCAGTCGCCGTAGCGCACTGCCGAGCCGGGCGAACCGCCTTGGTTGCCGTAATGTGGGTAATGCCAGAATATCGGCCCACGGTTCATTTTTTTGCCTTTCAAAGCGGGTACCAAACTCACGCCATCGACGTGCTGCTTTGGCAACGCGGGCAGCCCGGCCATGTCGAGTAGGGTGGGGTAGAAGTCGGTGCTGATCATTTCCTGGTCAGTGATCGACCCGGCTTTCGTTACGCCTGGCCAATGGATAACCATCGGCTCGCGGATGCCGCCTTCGTAAAGCCAGCCCTTCCCGGCCCGTAGCGGCAGATTGGAAGTGGGGTGGCCCTCGGCCGTGGCCAGTCCGCCGTTGTCAGACATGAAGACGACGATGGTATTTTTGTCCAGGCCGTTCGCTTTCAAGGCGTCCAGAACTTTGCCCACCGCTTTGTCCATGCTTTCGACCATCGCGGCGTACACGGGCAGACACTGGACAAGTCGCGCCTTGTTGTCGCCCTCCTGGCCCCATTGGTCATCCAGCCCTAGCTTTTTCTTTTTAGCCTCATATTTTTCAATCAAATCTTTTGGCGCCTGCAACGGAGTGTGGACGGAGTAAAAGGAAAGATAAGCGAGGAAGGGTTTGTCCTTGTTTTCGGTAATGTAGGCGACCGTCTCTCGTGCCAGACGGTCGGGCAGGTGTTCGCCGTCGGGGCCGCTGGTGAGGCGGGGATTGTCGTAAGGTGCGAAGTAGCCACCTCGTGGTGAGCCGACCGTCCAACCGCCTTTGTTGACGTCGAAGCCTTGATGCTCCGGCCAGAATTCGTCTGACTCACCTAAGTGCCACTTTCCGGCAAAGAAGGTGCCGTAGCCGTTGCTTTTGAATGCTTCGGCCAGCGTCGTTTCGGCCAGCGGAAGATTTTCCAGGTACTCGGCGGGCAGGAGCGGTTTGCCTTTCGTCCAGTGCTTGCTCACCGTCGTGGGTTGCGGCGCGCCGAACCAATCGGTGGTGTTCATGCGGGCGGGGTACTTACCGCTCATGATGCTGGCGCGCGTTGGCGAGCAGACGGGGCAGGCCGCGTAGGCGTTGGTGAATTTCATCCCCTTGGCCGTTAAAGCATCCACATTTGGCGTTTCGTAGAAGCTCGGTCCGTCGCTACGGCTGCCGAAGGCCCCGATGTCCGTCCAGCCCAAGTCGTCTACGAGGAAGAAGACCACATTGGGTTTATCTTTTCTGTCGTTTGCCGCAGTGGTGGTAGTAGTAGCGGGTTTGGTACAGCCGACGAGCAATATTAGAAGTAGGCTGGCAATACCAGTAGCGATTTGAAATACAGTATTCGCAACGTTTCGAGGCATCATGAAGGTGAGTTTATTATAGATCAAGTCCAAATTTAAGGAAACAAGAGGAATAATAGTGCATACTAACATTTGACAAATTCATCAGTATGTTCATGCAGTCTACGTCTTCTGCTTTGCTAATAACACTATGACTTAGTCATTTTCACGTGAATACGTCTGATCAAGCCGAGCAGTTTTCTCACCTCATGCGAACGCATTATAACGCGCTCTATGACTATGGTATGAAACTGAACAGCGGCGATCAAGCTTTTACCAAAGACTGCATCCAGGAGGTGTTCCTGACTTTCTGGAACAGTCGCGATAATTGGCACAGCTTACAGTCGGTGCGGGCTTATCTGCTGGTATCACTACGGAACCGGATCATAGATGCTCAACGCCGTGATCGTCGTTCCAGACGGGTGATTCGCCTGACTGACGCCGGGGGGGCGGTCGATGCTATTCCAGATCTTTCCTTCTCCAACCCTACCGAACAGACGTCCTATCGACTTACGGCCCTTCTCGATGCACTCCCACCTCGCCAGCGCGAAGCCGTTTATCTGCGCTATTTCGCCGAAATGGACTATGCCGATATCGCCGACGCAATGGGTGTCAAAGAGCGTACAGTGTACAACCTCGTCCATCAGGGACTTCAGCAACTCCGCCAAACCGTAGCCAAAGTACCTTTCTACCGGGCAGAGTTACTTCTGTCTATCCTGTTTTTTCTGAAATATTTTTAGAAAAAACAGGTAAAAAATCTTTGGCTTTTCGTCCTGTGGAAAAAAAAGCCAATGGATGAACGCATTACCGACCCCCTTCACCTGGTCGATGACCCTACCTTCCGGCACTATGTGCGCCGCACCGACCCGTTAGCCGAGCAACGCTGGGCGGCCTGGCTGGCGCGGCATCCTGAACAGGCGGCAGTCTTTCGGGAGGCCACCCGTCTGGTACACCAATTGGACGCGCTGCCTCGCCACAAGCTCTCCGATAGCGAAATAGCCGCCGAATTGATTCAGGTACAAGCACGCTTGGCGAGTAACGAGCCATCAACCGAGATTATGGAAAAACCGCTTCATTCTCATTTATTATTAGGTAGATTCCCCTCCTGGCTTGCCGCTGCTTCGGTGGCGCTGCTCAGCCTGCTGGGGCTTTGGCTTTACAATGGGATGCCTAAGCCCGATTCCGCCATTGCATCGGTAGCGCAAGAAACTTCCTCTCCTATTGATAAAGTGGACGACCATTCGACCCCTTTCGGTCAGCGGAAGCGGTTGGTTCTGCCCGATGGTTCGGTCGTGATGCTCAACGCCAATTCAGCTTTACAGGTCGTCCATTGGACCGCCACCCGGCGGGAGGTGTCGCTGCGCGGGGAAGCTTTTTTTCAGGTTAGCAAAAAGCGCCTCGCCGGGCAGCCCGTCAAGTTTGTGGTGCGAGCCAATAATGTGGCGGTGGAAGTTTTGGGGACGCAGTTTGACGTTTCGACCCGAAATAAGCGCGTGAAGGTAGTTTTGAACGAAGGCCACATCCGGTTAAAGGTGCTGGATTTGAAACACCCGGATGCCCAGCCAATTCGGACGCTGGATATGCTGCCCGGCGATTTGGCAGAAATTGCCGATGAACAAAACCTTACGTTCAGCAGCCAGACTGAAACGGATAAACACCTGGCCTGGGTATCCGACGAACTGGTGTTCGACGAAACGCCGCTCTCGGAGGTAGCGCGGCTCATCGAGGAAAACTATGGCTATTCCGTGCAGTTCGCCGACGCTGATCTGCCCAAACGACGGCTCACGGCCCGACTTCCCGACGCCAATATGGACATATTGTTAAAAGCCTTATCCAAAGCCTTTTCCCTTTCCATTACTCAATCTGACAAGACAATCCGTATAGCGGCGGGCCACTAACTATTTCTATCTTTTTTGTATGAAAAAACTACAACTATCTATGAAGCATTTTGCCCTTGCCTGTGCGTTGCTGGCTGGGAGTCTGCCCTCGCCGGGTATGGCGCAAACCCTGCTGGCGAGTCAGCGCAACGCGCAAACCAGTACCGACAAATCCCCCCAGCGGGCAGCAGTGCCGCTGCGACAGGCGTTGAAAACTCTTGAAGACCGCTTTTCGGTGCGATTTGGGTACGACAGTCGTTTGCTCGACAGCCAGCCCACCGTGAAAATGCCCACGGCCGATAATCTGCCAGCCGCCTTGTCGGCTTTGCTCACGCCTTTGGGGGTTCAGTATGAAAAAATCAGCCCGACGGTTTATGTGCTTTCTGCGCTGCCAGCGGCATCCGCCAAAGCATCTGCCGTAGTGGAACGCCGCATTTCGGGTACGGTCACGGCTTCCGACAATTCTCTGCCTCTTCCCGGCGTGTCCGTGACCTTGAAGGGCAGCGGACGCGGCACCACAACCGATGCGGAGGGACGCTACGCGCTTACTGTTCCCGATGCGGGCGGCGTGCTGGTATTCTCGTTCGTAGGCTACGTGTCGCAGGAAAGGGAGACGGGCAATCAAAGTACGCTGGACGTGACGCTGGCCCCCGATTTGAAAGCCCTGGATGAAGTGGTGGTCGTAGGTTACGGCACCGCGCAGCAGGGCGATCTGACCAGTTCCATTGCTTCGCTGAAAGCCAAAGACCTGCAAAATCAACCCGTAACAAGTCCCGACGCCCTACTACAGGGCAAGGCCGCCGGGGTGCAGGTAGTACAAAACTCCGGTACGCCCGCCGGGGAAATTTTCATCCGCATTCGCGGCACAGCGTCGCTGCTCGGCGAAACGCGTCCCCTTTACGTGGTGGACGGTGTGCCGCTCAACAACTTTGGCGGCACGGTACTCGACGCGGGCGGACAGCGACAATCGGCCCTGGCCGACATCAACCCCAACGACATCGAGAGCATCGACATCCTGAAAGATGCGGCGGCGGCGGCCATCTACGGGGCGCGGGGCAGCAACGGCGTGGTGCTGATTACTACCAAGCGCGGCAAGGCGGGCAAGGCAAGGTTCAACTTCGACTCCTACACGGGCGTACAGCGCGTGAACAAGCGGCTCGACCTACTCAACGGCGATCAGTTTGTCGAGTTGCTGCGCGAGTCGCTCGTCAACCGGGGACGTAACCCGCTCACAGAGACGCCTTTCAATCAAGTGACTCCCACGGGCATCAACACCGATTGGCAAGATCAGATTTTCCGCACGGCCCCCATCAGCAACTACAATCTGTCGGTGGCGGGTGGCAACGAGCGAGTGAGCACCTTTGCTTCGCTGGGGTACTTCAACCAGAAAGGTACCGTCATCGGCCAGGCTTACCAACGCTACAACCTGCGCGTCAACCTCGACTACAAAGCCACTGACAAGCTGAAAATCGGCACTAGTACACTGCTTAGCAACGCCCTGCAAAACCGAGTGGCCAATGATTTCAGTGGCTTCTCTATCTTAGCCAACGCTCTTATACGCAGCCCCAACCTGCCCGTTCGCAACGATGACGGCACTTATCCGCTCGACCCTCTCCTGAATGAAAACCCGGTGATGCTGGCCGAAGAAATCCAGGCCAAGAGCAACCAGAAGCGGGTAGTCACCAACTTGTACGCCGAGTACGCCATCCTTAAAAACCTGAGCTTCCGCACCACCTTCGGCATCGACTACCTCGCCGACCGCCAGCAGCGCTACGTGCCGAGCTACGTAATTGCCCGCAACGGCCGGGCCGAGGCGTTGGCCATCAGCAGCGATCAGTTCACCTGGGTGACCGACAACACGCTCACCTATCAGCAGCAGTTCGGCAGCCACAAGGTATCGGTGCTGGCTGGCACGGGTTTCCAGCGGTCGGCGTCTAACTTCCTGCAAGCGGGTGGCCAAACGGCGGGTTCCGAC
>NZ_JBGSXF010000607.1:0-8627 GCF_041751555.1 Persicitalea sp.
GTCATCTTCGGCCTGACGTTGTTGATTGCCATGTACTCGACTTACGGCGAGCGCAAGGTGGCGGGATTCATTCAGGATCGCCTTGGCCCCGACCGGGCCGGGCCCTGGGGGCTTTTACAGCCCCTGGCCGACGCCGGGAAAATGTTTTTCAAGGAAGACTTTATTCCCGCTCAGGCCAATAAGTGGTTGTTTATCGCCGGGCCTTGCGTTGCGATGCTCACCGCCCTGATGGCGAGCGCGGTTATTCCATTTGGCGACACCATTATTTACGAGGGTGTGGAAGTGGCCGTGCAGGCCGTAGAAGCTAATGTCGGAATTCTGTACATTTTTGCTGTTGTTTCCCTGGGCGTTTATGGTCTAATGATCGGTGGTTGGGCGTCCAACAATAAATTCTCGTTGCTGGGGGCTATCCGGGCAGCTTCGCAGAACATTAGCTACGAGGTAGCGATGGGCATGTCAATCGTCGCGATCATCATGATAAGCGAGTCGCTGTCGATTGGCGACATTGTTTCGCAACAGCACGGAGGCAACTGGAATATCTGGTACCAACCGCTGGGCTTCATCATCTTTCTGACTTGTGCATTCGCCGAGTGTAATCGGACGCCCTTCGACCTGCCGGAGTGCGAAACCGAACTCATAGGTGGCTACCATACCGAGTACAGTAGTATGAAGTTAGGCTTTTATCTTTTTGCCGAGTATATCAACATGTTTATCTCATCAGCGGTGATTTCAGCCCTGTACTTTGGTGGCTACAACTACCCCGGTATGGATTTCATGTACGGAGTTTTGACGGATGCCTTCGGCAACGTGGCGGGACACAACTTCGCTACGCTCATCGGGACGGCGGTGTTCTTTGCCAAATCGCTATTCGGCGTGTTCTTTTACATGTGGGTGCGATGGACGCTCCCCCGTTTCCGCTACGACCAACTCATGAATCTTGGCTGGAAAGCTCTCATTCCGCTCGCGATATTCAATATCCTCATCACCGGCTTGGCCGTTATATTCATCGAACCAGCGTTGACAGCAATGCTTAAATAGAGTTTATGACTTGAGGAGTTTATAAGTTTTGCATTTGCGAACCATAACAACTCATAAGCTCATAAACTTTAAATTCATAAACTCCAAAAATGCAACTAACCGACCGCTCTAAGCAAGTAAGCAACAAAGAAATGACGCTGGCGGAGAAAATCTATCTGCCGGCCATCGCTACGGGTATGGCGATTACGATCAAGCACTTTTTCCAGAAGAAAGTCACGATCCGCTATCCCGAAGTAAAGCGCTACTTGGGGCCCGTTTTTCGAGGCCGCCATGTACTAAAGCGCGATGCCGAGGGGCGTGAACGCTGCACGGCCTGCGGACTGTGCGCAGTAGCCTGTCCGGCGGAGGCCATTCAAATTGTGGCCGAAGAGCGCAAGAAGGGCGAAGAACACTTGTATCGCGAGGAAAAGTACGCTGCGATCTACGAAGTGAACATGTTGCGCTGCATTTTCTGTGGCTTGTGCGAGGAAGCTTGCCCTAAGCAAGCGGTTTACTTACGCCATGACGAATTCGTCCCCGTCTTTACGGAGCGCGATCAGGTAATTTGGGGTAAGGACATGTTGACAGAAAACATGAACAATCGCTACCTTCGCAAGGCCTGGACCAGAGAAGAGGCACAGGAGCAGAATTTGATCGAAGCACGGGGCGACGATGCAGAGTTTGTACCGAGGGCGATTCCATGAGCAAACAATTGGCCTTCTACAAGGGCAAATCGTACTGATTTATTGACCCAGGACTTATCAGTCTAATCTTTATTTTCAATGGCTATTTCTACGCTTTCCATCTTCTATTTCCTGTCGTTTCTCACGATTCTGAGCGCACTAATGGTAGTTTTCTCGCGCAGCCCAATCCATAGCGTGCTGTACGCGATCATGACGTTCTTCTGTCTGTCGGGACATTACTTTTTACTCAATGCCCAGTTTCTGGCAGTAGTAAATATCATTGTGTATGCCGGAGCTATCATGGTGCTTTTTCTCTTCGTTATCATGTTTTTGAACATGAAAGAAGACCAGAAAGACTTGATGCCCAATCTGACCAAAATCGCCGCCGCCATCGTTGCGGGTACGCTGTTCGTCATTATGTTCGGCGCTTACCGCAAGTCGCAGGTCGGAACGTACAATCCTCGGGGCTACAACTCCCAGACGGGCATGGTCGAGAGCCTGGGGCAGGTACTTTTTCGTGATTACCTCCTGCCTTTTGAGCTGGCTTCGATCTTATTTTTGATTGCGATGGTCGGAGCGGTGATGTTAGGTAAGCGGGAATTGGGGGAGCGGCATTTTTGATCTTCACAACTACTTTTAAAACTCGCTTTGACTTACGGTCGTAACATAGTCAAATAAGATTCGAAAACTGCCGAATCCAATTTGTAGAAAACTAGTACGCACGGATTGGCGTCTTCAGCGATTCTGTTGCATCTTCCTCAAAAAGTACCCCGCCATCTACCGCCACAGGCACAAACCGTGCAAATAACTCCTCACGATACCATCCTCTTTGCCGGGTTCGCTTTACGATTTCCTTATGACCAGCCTGCTGGTAGGCGAATTTTTTGAGCGATTCTACACTATCCCAAATACTTATTGTAGCCTGCTGAGTGATGGGGTTTTCGCCGATGCCCAACGCGAGTAGTACACCTTCTGATTTGTTCAAAGAGGCGTGGGCTTTGGGAACGTGTCGCCAGAAATCCAGTAGTTTGGTAAAATTGATCTTCGCGCGAGTCAGCACGACTATTGGACCTGCATAATCTTTTTCGATGTTTTCCGAAGTTTGGAAGGGTTCTGCGCCGTCCCATTGTCCGTGCGCCTGCATCGGCTGCATTTTGATTGTATAGTGTTCCGTGGCATGGGCAGTGTAATTCTGAAAAGTGGGCGAAGCAAAGAATTCGGCGGCGGTTCGGTCGCTTTCCCAATGAGCCAGAAAGGTATATTGGCGGAAATTTGGAGTGATGTCGAAGCCCTTCCGTCCGCTGCCGAGCATCTTGCTGAACGTCGCGCCCTCGGGGTTTTCCAGCGTTTTGCGACCCATTTGCCCAAAGGCCCACCAGACTTTTTCCTTGGGAAACCTGAATATTGTGAACGTCGTCACGGGTAGCAGCGGGTTGCTGGGGCGAAGTACTTTGAAAGGCATATGGCGTTGGATAACTTTTCTTAAACCGCGAAGTGCGCAAAGAGTTTGCACGAAGGCAGACTATCACTGCGATTAAAAAGCTTGCGCCAGCCTTGTTTTGATAGGAGAAACTATTCTTTCAACTATTTATCTTACATTAATGGGGATAATTAGTCTCATTCGAG
Source organism: Persicitalea sp. (assembly GCF_041751555.1). Lineage (NCBI taxonomy): Bacteria > Pseudomonadati > Bacteroidota > Cytophagia > Cytophagales > Spirosomataceae > Persicitalea > Persicitalea sp. The sequence goes on from NZ_JBGSXF010000607.1 coordinate 3,327, forward strand.
CAATTGATAAGTGGCCGAAAGTCTGGTACTTTGCAAGAATGAAAACCGAAATACCTTCTGAATTTCACATCCGCCGCGCTACCGTTGCCGACGCCAAAGTCCTGGCCCGGCACCGCTGTGAAATGTGGCTCGCCATGAACGATCTGCTGCCCGAGGGATACCACCAAATGTACGAGCAGTGCATCCAATATTTTGAAGAAACTGTGGCCGACAAATCATACCAAGGGTGGCTGATTGTAGATGCATCAGGTAAAATCGTGGCGGGCGGCGGCCTGTTGCTTCGTCGGATCGCCCCTTATCCCCTGGAAAACGGTTTGAGTTGCTCCTCAGAAATGCAGGCGCACATTCTAAATATGTTCACTGAGATCGATTACCGCTGCTATGGGCTGGCGAAGTCGCTTATGGATACGATGCTACATTGGTGCGAGGAAGAAAAGGTCGGTCACGTCACGCTAAACGCCTCATCCGTTGGCAAGCCGCTGTACCAAAAACTGGGCTTCGGGGAGGTGAAGAACTTCATGAAATGGAACGGTCGGCAACCATGATATCCGAACTGAAAATAAATCCCGAAGAACTTCACTCAGAAGTAGTTTTCCAAACCGCCCGCAGCGGCGGCAAGGGCGGACAGAATGTCAACAAAGTCGAAACCAAGGTCGAGCTACGCCTGAATATTCCCAACTCGCAGATACTGAGCGACGAGCAGAAAGAATTTTTGTCCAGAAAACTCGCTAACAAACTTACCAATGAAGGCGTACTGATCCTTTACCACCAAACCGAACGCAGCCAACTGGCCAATAAAGAGAAAGTCATCCAAAAATTCGACCGCCTGATTCGGGAAGCGTTCGTCGTCCGGCGCCGCCGCCGTGCTACACGCCCGACCTTAGCCTCCAAAAGGCGGAGAATCCAGGCAAAAAAACAACGGTCTGACACTAAGAAAATGCGCAGGAAACCACCGAGAGAGTAGAACCGAGCGGTTTTGGCATTTTTGCAGATAAGATTGAAACTCCTTTCCTCCTTTTCATGCCCCACGCTACCCTCCCCGAAAAAACAAAGTACCAACACCTGTTTAGCCTGCCCGTCATCGTGGCGGCCCTTGGTTACTTCGTAGATATTTATGACCTACAACTCTTCGGCATCGTGCGCATTCCCAGTCTGTTGGGTCTGGGCCTGACAATGGAACAGGCTGATGCCGTAGGAACCGACATCATCAATTACCAGATGATCGGTCTGCTGCTGGGCGGCTTGTTGTGGGGTATTTTGGGTGACAAGAAAGGGCGGCTATCCGTGCTTTTTGGGTCTATTATTACCTACTCGCTGGCCAATGTTGCCTGTGGTTTTATTCCCCAAATAGAATTTATGGATAAGATCGAAGCCTATAAATGGTTGCGTTTTGTGGCGGGCGTCGGCCTGGCCGGAGAACTGGGCGCGGGCATTACGCTGGTATCGGAGAGTTTGCCCAAGGAGCTACGCGCAATAGGTACTTCGCTGGTGGCGGGCGTCGGTCTATTGGGGGCGGTCGTGGGTACTTTCACTGTCCGGCTCTCGGGCGACTGGACCATCGCCTACTTCGTGGGCGGCGCGATGGGGTTCCTGCTGCTTTTACTGCGCGTCGGGGTAGTAGAATCGGGTATTTACAAAGACATTACTGACAAAGCTCACGTCATGAAGGGTGATTTTTTCTCTTTCTTTACTAACAGGGAGCGTTTTGTTAAGTACCTCAAATGCATCGGCATCGGTCTGCCAACCTGGTTTTGCATCGGAATTCTGGCCTATCAGAGCAATCAATTTGGGAAAGCGTTCGGGATTACTGAGGCCATCGACCCTGGTTTGGCTATCATGTGGGCGTATATCGGTATTTCGGCGGGAGACTTCGGTAGTGGGTTCCTCAGTCAGGCCCTGCGCTCGCGCAAAAAGGCGATTGCCTGGATGATGGGCTTCTCGCTGGTTGGGGTGCTTCTGTTTCTTTTTTCCGGGATTAAATCCGCCGAAATGCTCTACGCCTTATGCTGTTGGCTGGGTCTGGGAACCGGCTACTGGGCCATGTTTGTCACGGTAGGCGCCGAGCAGTTCGGCACCAATCTGCGGGCCACTGCTGCCACTACCGTACCCAACTTCGTACGCGGGGCACTCATTCCGATGAACATGCTGTTCGTGGCTTTGAAACCCTCCCTGAATGTGATTCTGGCGGGTTTTGCGGTTGGCGTAGTGGCTTATGCCATTGGCTTTTACTCCACGCTCACTATCCCCGAAACACACGATAAGGATTTGGACTTTTTGGAAGTTTAGTGCGAAACGGGTGTTTTGTGAACCCAGCAATTGACTGCGAAGCGGTACTCTCCGAATGCTGCTCCCGGACAAACGACTGGAAGTACCTCGTGATGCACGTAAGATTGAAAAATTAACAGTGAATTATGCTTCGGTTCGATGGCCACCGGTTTGTCGTCGCCGGGCATTATTTCCAGTGGGAAAATCCGTAGTTCGCCGCCGCTGAACGCCTTCGGTTGACTGTGCATGTAGTACACCGCGCTCAGTACCCGATCGCCCGTCTCGCCAAGACGCATGTCGATATGGGGTTTAAAGAAAGCTCCATCTCCATGAGCGGCTAGCTCCAGCTCAATTTTTTCCCTAACGTTGAATCCGGCCATTTTCAGCCCAATCAGCATGTCAGGGTAGAATTCATGAATTTTTTGCTGCATCACCGACTCGAATGGCCCTAAATCACGCAGAACGTGGGAAATGCGGATTTTGTCGTCTACCCGCCCATCTTCATTCGCTTTCGAACCTACGCGCGATGGCGTGTACTTGTCTTTACTTTCAACCGCATAGGAAAAAAGCTGCTGGCTGAGTTCGTCGCTGAGAAAATTTTCGACGTGCATGTAAGGAAATAGCTTAGGCATTTTTTTAGCAAACGGTTAATGGAGACTCTTCGGGTGCTAAGACAGCATTTCTTTGTACCACAAAACTCACGGCAAGATAGCAGGATTCTGAGTTTGGGGCAAGGTTCTAGAGAGCCTTGCTTAAATCTGATACGATCAGGCAGACGATGATGAGCTGGAGTATCTCCTTCGGCTATCTGCCACGCTGCTGCGTGGACGCTCCACCTAATCTCGTTTTCTTAGAAAGGAAATAAACACTTTACGCACGTCCGAACGCTCATCTTCTGGCGTGGGAGAGACAATAGGAGGAAGGATGCCGGGATTGGCAGGGATTAGAAAACTCAAGCCGAATTCCTTACCCGTGAGCAGGAAATCGGGCAATACTACCTTGTAGTTTTGCTGCTTGTCCAGAATTTGGTCGGCGATGTACCAAGTACGGGTAGCTTCATCGTAACGGGCATTGGCGTGGTGTAGAAAACCGCCCTTGCCACGGCTGAGTCGTCCGGCTTCCAGCACTTTGCGAAGTAGTTCGCCCGTCATATCAGCCTGCTTGATGCCGCCACCAAATGGCAGGATACGTACGATGTCATACTGTGAAATGGGCCCTTCCAGCACATCGTCCACCCGGACGGAACCGCCGTTGAACACCGACAGATCACTGCCCGGAAATGCCTCGAACATGCTCTCGGCGATAAGCGAAGTCAGCGTTCCGTGTTCGCGACGGACGGTTTTCTCAAGCCCGTCCCAGGGTTCAGGTGTAGTATAAACTACCTCGTTCGGGTCGAAGCCCTGCTCCCGAAAACTCTCGTCGGCAATGGTCTGCCACTTGCTCACCAAAGCGGCGGTTGCCGGGTCTTCCGGGATGCTTTCGTCAATGGTTTTCAACTCAGATTCTAAGTTAACCAAGCGATTCTTCCTATTGAAGTGTAGGCGGTGAATGTACACCGTCCGCGCGTTGGCGTCAGCCTTGGCGATGACTACATTGCCCGTTCGCAGCTTCATGTGATCGTGATCGTGACCGCCCATGATGAGTGTCAGGCCGGGGATTTGCTCGGCCATGCGCTGATCGTCGGCAACGTTGAGGTGAGTGAGGGCTACCACGGCGTCACAGCGGTTTTTCAAGTCTTCGTATTCGTGCTTAGCTGCGTCGAAGGGATCGGTGACCTGCACATAATCTTTGTTGACGGGAATACAAATTCCGAAAATGCCCACGCGAACCTTGCCGTTGTCCAGCACCAGCGAAGTCGGAAATTCTGCACCGTCTTTAGTGAAAGACACCGTATTGTTCCCCTGGCGAGCCTGCATATTAGCAATGACCCAGCGGAACTTTGATTCTTCGATGCGCTGGTTTAGTGTAGTGGGCGCATCGTCGTCGTAATCGAACTCGTGGTTACCCAGGGTTACTAAATCCAAACCCGTTGCGTTCAGTACGTCCACCATCTGCCTGCCCTTGATGCGCTCGCCCTCGTAGCGTAGCGTTCCGATGACCGATGGGCTCAAAAAGTCGCCCGCTAGCACAAAGAAGGTGCCCTTGGGGTTTTCTTTTTTCAACTCTTTATTGACATACGCCACCCGCGCCAGCCCGCCTGCATTACCATTATCGAGAGGAGCGATTTCATATACATCGTTGATGTGCAGGAATATAATGGTACGACCGGACTGGCATCCCGCCGCAATGCCGAGCAACAGGAGCCACTGAATCGCTCTCAGACGTATGAAAAAGGGCTTATCCATATATTAAAACTCCTTGGGTACAACCTGCGCCGAAGCCAGCCAGCGTTCCCACTGTCGGGCGGCGCGGGCGTCGTCCAGCACGTTGAGCTGAATATTGCCATTGCTAAATGTCGTCATCTGCAAACCCACGAAGGCCAACGCCTCATTCAAACGGTTTTCCAGCGGTGTAGTCCCGGCTATGCACTCTTCCCAGTACCAGTCCAGCGATTCTCCCGCTATTTCCTTCACAACTGTCTGGTAGTCTGAGTAAGTATAGCCTACGGATGGCTGGCCAAATCGCTGCCATAAAAGCCGCATCACATCATCGAGCGAGCGGCCGTGATCAGTTTTTTTTCTCAAATATAAATCCAAAATCAGAGCCACCAGCGCGCCTTTATGGTACACAGAGACCTTGCGCTCCGGGATACCTTTTTCATAGCCATCGAGCCAAAGGTCCCAGGACGACTCTAGCAGTGACTGCGTGGCGTGGCGGCTATGCTCGAAATGCCGCTTCATATAAACCTGCAACTCCTTCACGTACAGTTCGTCGTCAAACACACCTGCTCGCCGTAGAAATAGGTCGCCGTAGTATGTCGTGCAGCCTTCCACGACAAAGCAGGTCGGGAAGTAGTTTTCTTTGGTAAAATCGTAGGGAGATAACTCCTTAGGCCGAATGCGCATAGCGTTCCAGGCATGAAAAAGTTCGTGCGAA
>NZ_JBGSXF010000608.1:0-5564 GCF_041751555.1 Persicitalea sp.
ATACTACCTGGTGACGTTAGAAGTACCTGATTCGCTCCGCCAATACCAAACCGACGAACTACCCGGAGGCTGGCAAGCGACGGGTGGGTCTCAGCCGTTGCCTTCCCAGACTTTTCTATTGGAATGGCTGCAAAAACCGGATAGCCTCGTCGTGGAAGTACCTAGCGTGGTGCTGCCGATTATGAAAAATTATCTAATTAATCCTCGACACGCGCTGTTTGTGGATTGTGAGGTAGTTGGTACGGAGTTGCTGGAGATTGATGGGCGGTTGTATGGGGCTGAGCGGTGTGAGTAGCGGTAGTTGGCAAGTCTGAGACTTTACATATGTTTAGCCACCAGTTGCAAACTGGCGGCAGCGGGAGACATACTTATAGCGTTTGTCGGGTCGAGATGGAACATCCACCCAAGATCTTCCACACTTCGGACATCCATTATAGTATCCCAGTTTTTTCTTCCATTGTGCTTTTGAATGACTTCCTTCCGCTTCGCTTTTTCTATTGGCGTAATTTCGGGCTCTTTTCTGACGACAAGTTTTACAATAACTGTGAATTCGACCAGTCGAAGCAGAAGTCCACGTACTCCAATTCGTCATTCCATATTTTTTACAAGGATTTAACATTTTTTGCCTGTACCTAAATTCAACACATCACACCTTCTTTCTCCCCCGCTGTCGCCCGTTAATACAAAAGAATTCGGCTTGATCGAAGCAGCCGTCTGCCTCTGGAATGATACGGACAAATTTGTCTTACTCATTTACCTTCAACAACTCTTCAATCTTATTAATCAATTCGTCGGCTGGTTCCAGCCAGGCCAACACCTCCTCTTCGGAAAATTCAAAGTAATCCTCATAGTCTCCGTTTTGCCTCATCGTGAAAATACTGGAGTAAAATTTACCAAGCTCTTTATCGACGATTCCTGTTTTTACAAAATGAAGACCGAACATCTGTCTCACCCCCGCATGAGTATTAGTGTTGATTTCGTGCTTGATTAGTAGCGCAATCACCGCGTAATAGCTGGCATAGTAAAGTCTGTTGACGGCGGTGTTCCACAGGCCGTTTTCTATTAGAATGGAAACCTCGTCAAACGTTTCTCTGGCGCGCTGAATGCGATACCTGGCTAATGCTTCCCGGTCTTTCTCTTTCATAATATCCTCCCCTCTCTGCTGACATTCTCGTAGAATGGTGTTTTCCCCTTTCGTGATTCCCAGTCCTTTTTTGACAAAACCATGGGGCTAATCAGCGTTCCGGTTTCAAACTCAATATCGTAAAGCGGGTAGGTTATTTTTTTCTGATCCATGCTCGTCACTTTTTCCTGATCGAGCAGTATCAACAGATCCAGGTCAGAGGCTTCGTTATGATCCCCGCGGGCGTAAGAGCCAAATAAAATCAACGTGGCCGTGGGAGCAGTCTTCTCGACCGTAGCCTTCACCCAGCTCAGCAAGTCTTTTTCGTTCTTCATAGTCTTACCCTTTGGTACTTGTTACTATCTTCTATCTTAATCCAACTTCAAGCAACGAAATCTACGCACGATTTACTACCCAACAGTCGCTCGGCCTTGCCGAATGGAGCGCCGCCCGGCAATAACTATCCAGTAGCGACACCACCCCAAGCCCTCACCGCACATACTCCAGCTTCCTCGGCACCGTCCAAATCTCTCGTTGTCGTCCGTCGATGTAACGGAAGCCTTTCTCGTCAAAGTACCCGTCTTCTTCCAGCATGATACGGATGGTTTTGTTCCATTCGTCGATTTTTACGGCGGCGTTGAGTTCGATGGAGTAGGCCGTGTTGGGGAAAAGCGGGTAGTCGCCCGGCCCTTTGATGCCGCCCTGCGCGTCCCACATCCCGATGGTCGGCCCGGCGGCGTGGCCGTGCAGACCGATGGGGTGCGTATAAATAGTACCGTTGATGCCCTCGCGCTCGGACTGCGCCAGGGCGTCGAGCAAGATTTGGTTGCCGGATTTGCCCGCCGTAAACTGCTCGGTCAGTATTTCCTGCAAGCGATTACCCTGCTGAAAGGCTTTTTGGAGGTAGTCGGGTACGTCGGTTTCGCCGGGTTTCAGGACGTAGGCGATTTGCTGCTGGTCGGTGTTGAGGCGCAGGTAGGTGATGCCGAAATCAGTATGGATCAAATCGCCGGGCATAATGACCTGCTGGCCGGGTCGCTTGGCGAAGGTGCGGAGGTGGTCGAAGTTGCTGGCGTCTGCGCGTTGGATGTCCACCGTCGGGTGAAACCAGGTATCCAGCCCCAAATCCGTGATGCGCTGGCGCAGGTACCACACCACATCGTCGGTGGTGGTCACGCCCGGCTGAATGACTTTTTCCGAAAAAGCTTCCTGAATAATCTGGTGCGACAGGCGGCAGATCATCGGGTAAATCGCCATTTCCTTCTCGGTGCGGGTTTCGAGCCAGGCTACGGCCAGGCGGTCGGCGGAGGTGACTTTGGCCTGGTATTCCTTGGGTAGTTTAGCCATGAACTCCTGTTGCTCCGTGTAGGTCAGGCCGTCGGCGTGGGCGTAGTTTTTGGAGTAGTTGAGGGCGATTTTCTTGGGGTTCTTCTCCTTAATCACCTTCACCAGCGCTTCCCACTGATCGGGATTGGAGCTGAGATCCCACTCGCCTTTCAGCAAAGTGCCCACATCGTAGCGGGCGATGGCCAGTTTAGCGAGCGGCTTTTCATCGCCGGGATCGTAGAATACCATCATCGTCCGCCGCCGCGCCGATAGCCAGGTGCTGGGCAGCATGGTGCGCATGACGGGGTCTTCGTTGTACTCGCGTGAGATGATGACCCACATGTCCACGCCCTCGCGGCGCATTAGCCGGGGCAGCAAATTCTCGAAGCGGTCTTCCAGAATGGCGTCCACAGCCTCAGCGCGCTCGCGCTCGGAAATGACGACGGGCAGTGATTGGGCGAATGCTTTGAAGGTAACAAATAGTCCGATTAGGAGTAGCGGTAGTTTTTGAAGCATGGAATTTAATGATGAGTGGGGGTGGTTGAGATTCTAAAAATAGGGCGGAATAACTTGCGGTTCAAATTTTTCGTTATCTTCACACAATCAATTCAAATTCACGCTGCTATGAAAGCACCAAGAACCAAATTAGTCCGGCAGATCCTAAGTGACCGCAAGCTTGCCCGGGAATTCATGGGGAAGGTGATGTTGGGCGCCAGATCGGACGAAAGCCAATATATCGAAGTCGATGGGAAGAAATACGAAATACTTTCTCTGCGCGCTTCTACCTCCAACCGCAAGCAGTAAAACGCCCGGCCAATGAACATTGCGTTTAGCGCTCTGGTCATCTTCTTCCTGCTCTTTCCCGGAATTATTTTCCGAATAGCTTACCTGGACGGCCCCTATAGCCGCCGTACGGTACAATCGTCTTTCGTGGACGAGTTGATTCTCTCTCTTATTCCTGCCTGTTTCATACAGTTTATCGGCTACCTTATCGTCGAAAATCTAGGGGTAATTCCTGTCGAAGTGGACGAGAAATTGATCTACCAGCTCATTACCGGACAGCCAGCCATCGACTTCTCCAACATCGAAACTGGGCTTAAAGGGTTTCTGGAATACCATTTTCTCGTGTACGTAGTGGCATTTGCCGCCGGAAAACTGATCCGCAGGATCGTGCTGGACAGAAAGCTCGACTATAAGTACCACTTTCTGAGGATTCACAATGAGTGGTATTATTTGTTGACGGGCAGGTTCTACATATCCGATCTTATGTCTGAAAACGCGGGAACCGATGTCTATGCAGACGTACTGGTAGAAACAAATGAAGGGAGTTATCTCTATTCTGGTCTTATCAAGGATTTTTTCTTGTCCAAAGACAATGGCCTGGACCGGATTTACTTCGAAGAAATATTCAGGCGTAAGCTGGAAGGCGACTTGGCGGATCAGTCGGATCCGATGATGCAAAATGAAAAGGTCGAAAAATGGCTGGACAGTCGGTACTACGAAATGCCGGGAGATATTTTTGTCATTCCATACTCTCAAATCAAGAACATCAATGTACGATACTTGTATTTCAAAGCGGTCGAGGTAGAAATTGAAGCAGGGGGAAATTCGGATACTGACAAAGAAATAAGTTAGTAAACTACCGCCCCCGATTTCTTTTGGTACAATGAAAAGAAATCCTGCCGTTAAAATTTTCCTCCTCGCCCTTTCGCTTGCCACTTGCACTGCCTTCGCGCAAGCACCCGCCGAAACTACCTCTTCCTGGAAGGGTTTTGAGAAAGTAGACTTTCCCTTTGAAAACACCACGGCCTACTATGTCAAACCGGAAAAGCCGCTGCCCGGAAATCCGTGGGTGTGGAGGGCGCACTTTCCCAACTTCCACGCCGAGATGGACAGCCTGCTGTTAGCGCGGGGTTTTCATGTGGCCTATGTCAACACCAATAATCTGTTCGGTCATCCAATGGCTATGCAGGTGTGGGACAAGTTCTATGACTACCTCACGACACAGAAAAATTTCGCTCCCAAAGTAGCCCTGGAAGCCATCAGCCGGGGCGGACTGTACGCCTACGGCTGGGCCAAGCGTAATCCCGATAAGGTGACTTGCATTTACGCCGAGGCGCCCGTCTGCGACCCCAAAAGCTGGCCGGGCGGCAAGGGAAAGGGTCAAGGCTCGCCCAAAGACTGGGAACGTTGGCTGGAACTGAACGGCCTGACCGAAGCCACGGCAACCGAATCCACGGCGGGTACATTCACCGATATTCCTTTAAATAACTTGGAAGGCATGGCGGCTTTCAAGATTCCGGTGCTGCACGTCGTCAGCTTGCAGGACAAGATCGTTCCGCCGGAGGAGAATACCTTTCCATTAATCGAAAAGTACCTGCGGCTGGGTGGCCCAGCGGCGGTTTATCCCATGTCACGCGGCGTTCAGACGCTGGAAGGTCATCATTTCGTAATTGAGCACATTGACCGCTGGGCGGATTTTATTCAGCAACACAGCTATCCGGTCGAAAAGCCGCTGGCGCGGTCGGCCTACGTGCAAGCCAATCGCGGCTTGGGAACGGCTTTTGCCAAATTTGAAAATAAAAAAGAGGGTACTGTGGCCTTCCTGGGCGGTTCGATTACGTACAACCCAGGCTGGCGCAACAAAACGGAACAGTACCTGCGGGAGCTTTTTCCCGAAACTAAATTCACCTTCATCGCCGCTGGCATCCCGTCGCTGGGCAGCACGCCGCACGCCTTTCGCTTTGGCCGCGACGTGCTGGCAAAGGGGACGCCCGATTTACTTTTTGTGGAAAGTGCGGTCAATGACCGGAGCAATGGTTTTTCGGAGAAGGCGCAAGTCCGCGCTTTGGAAGGGATTATGCAGCAAGCTTATGCCGCCAACCCGGCCATGAACGTAGTATTGATGGTCTTCGCCGACCCGGACAAATTCGGTGATTATGATGCCGGGAAGAAACCCACAGAAGTGGAAGTACACCGAAAAGTGGCGGCGCATTACGGCGCGGCCTTCATCAATCTTTCGCAGGAAGTTTATGATCGGGTAGAGGCGGGGGAGTTTTCGTGGGAATACGATTTCAAGAATCTTCACCCTTCGCCCTACGGGCAGGAGGTGTAT
>NZ_JBGSXF010000609.1:0-10690 GCF_041751555.1 Persicitalea sp.
GATTCTATGAGATAGTTTTTTCACTCGACACCAAGTATTAAACCATGGTGTTGTCTTGATGGGGATTTCATTCCAAAGTTGGTCATAACGATATTTTTTGCCCGAGCGTGGAAAGATCGTAATAATTCTTCCCAGTTCACCTTTGCAAAGTTCAAGCTCAGGCATAGGCTTCGTCAATACGACCACATCCAGCAATTTTATCTTCTCTTCCACGGCATTCGGGGTTTAAGGATATGACCTAGCGACATATCAATCTGGGAAAATTCACCTTGGAAAGCTACGGGCTTAATTAAAAAAAAATTGAAGAGCGTTTACAACTATTTGGTACTTTCGTGAGTCATATGCAGACATTCAAACCAAATGATCTTATGGGAAAGCGTGTCCAAGTATTCGATTGTGAAGGAGGCTACTTCACTAGGCGCGAAGCGGAGGTCCTACTCTGCTGCGCTCAAGGCCTCACCAACGGCCAAACTGCCGACAAGCTTTTCATTAGCCGCAAGACCGTAGAGCGCCACCGTGAGAATCTGCGCGAACGATTTGGGCTCTGTGGCCCTCACAAACTTTTCTGTTGGGCAATCAAGATGGAGCCTAAAATTGAAAAATGGGTAAATTTACCCATTGACAAACAGAAAATTGCGGCCGATATTTGAACTAATCATTTATTGTAGAGAATAAAGACATTCTAAACTTATTAATGAATATTTTTCAAAAAAATTTATTATATAGATGGTTGTAAAACAAAATTACAGATTTTTTTTCTTATCTATCCCCCTATATCTTTTAGGCACAGGTTTAGCTTGGACCCAAGACACTACTTCCTTAAATAATAAGTGGGAAATAGGAATTGACTTGCTTCAATTTTTGGATAAAGACAAAAATTTAAATCCTACTATTTTAATACGTCGTCAAATCAACCAAAACTCAGCAATAAGGCTAAGAGGAAGTGTTGATTTTTTTTCACGGGCATCTGATGGTTATACAAATTATCATTACTCTATTAGACCTGCTTACGAAAAAGTCAATTTTCTGACACCTAAATCAAGCTTGCACTATGGAATTGAACTTCGCTATGATAGAGAGAAGTTAAAATTATATCTAGTAGATACTCACAATCTTTCTAAAATAAGTATTCAGGATTTTTTAACATTTAAAAGGACATTGGGAACTGGGGTCTTTATAGGTTATCGTTATTTTATCCTAAATAACTTTTCATTTTATATTGAAACTGGCTTAAATTATGAAAATCCAAAATATAGAATGAACTCAATAAATGGGCTGATAGCTGTAAATGGGATCGAGGTTACGGGAGGGGTGGAGATAACTGACTTTGAATATGTCAAAAGTCACCGCATCTTTTTGACACCCCTGAAAATGCTAAATATTTCTTTTCACTTTTAACCAAATATGATTATGAAAAAGATGTGCTTGTTTTCAATTTTGCTTATTTCAATCGGGTTCACTAGTACCTATGCTCAGAATTTTGGCATCCAAGTAAACGGAGTATATTTCGCGAATGGCTCAACCGTTGAAATTGGCTGTCTTAGTGGAGAATTGCAATTTACAGCCATAGGGAATGGTAGTTCTAAACCTTCCACACAGGCAAGTTTCGATTATCCTTCTGGTTGGCAGCTGACACAAAGTATTGATGACCTGAATAAAAAGCTACAACCTGATTTAACCACGGGCGGCATAGTCAAATTTAGTCATGTAAATTTGGGTTCAGGTAATACAATTTGGTTTAACGTAACCGTTTACATTAATATTGTACGACCCTTACCCACTAATTTATCAGTCACAGGCGACGCCTTCATCTGCGACGGCCAAACCAAGACCTACAACCTGTCGGGAAGTCAGCCGGGAGACCAATTTAGTTGGTCAACGAACTTGTCGGGCAGTAGCAATTCCACAAGTTTGCAGGTCAGCAAAGGGAGTGCGAATGGGCTGTCATACGTCACTGCCAACGTAACGACGGCCAATGGGTGCGGTACATTCAGTTCCTCCTATAATGTTTGGGCGGGAGTGCCAAGCATCCAGACGATGACCGCTAACGGGAATATTGTTTATCCCAATTCCACCTATGATCTGTGCCCATCTAGTGCTTACAATTTGGGAATAGATAATCAGGGTAGTGCTTCCTCTGCAAGCTGGTCTATCGTTGACAACACTTCCGGCGCATCGATCATATCTAGCTATCCAAACAGTGCACAGATATCTTCGGGCAGTAATCAAGGTTCGTTTTCTGTACAAATTGCCCTGAGTAATACCTGTGGATCGGCAAGTCCCATCCCTTCCTATGATTTCAGTGTCACCTCCTGCGGGTACCGCGCTTACACGGTTTCACCCAATCCAGCAAAGGACGAGTTTGCTGTTGATTTCGAGAGCAGTATGGAAGAGAAGAACATTCCCGAGCAGTTTGACCTAATCCCTGAAAGCACCTACGGCAGCAGTAAGTCCGTTCGCACCTTTGATATGCGGGGCGAAACGGCCATAAATCAGGCCAAGTCAAGCCGTAAATTAACGTTCAATGTTCAGGACTTGCCCCGTGGACGCTACATCCTCAGAATAATGAAAGAAAAAGAGGACAAGGTGGAAACACATCGTATTGTGCTACAATAACCAACTCTGCTTCTTAGCCCTCCGCCTCAATACCAAGGCGGGGGGCTTTTTCTTTTTACCTATCTCGTGATCTTTTGCCACAAAAATATCCCGCCCTTCGTACGGGATATTCGGGCAGTTCGTTTACTTTTGGCCCCGCGTTTCCAACTATTTCTCCCAGCAAAGCATCTATTCGGGTATGAGGAAAACCTTTACACTTCTTACTTTACTACTAGCCACGATTTCAGTGGGCTTGGGGCAAAACATAACCGCTACCGTTACCAATACTTCGCCCGGCGTGGAGTCGCCCGGCATGGATTCGCCCAGCGTCACCGCCGCCCTCGCTATTTACGATTCCGCCACCGTCGAGTCGCAACACCTCTACAACGGTAAGCAATACTATGTGTATGACAGCCGCGAGGTCGAACACCAGTTTTTCCTGACGAACAAGTGGACGATCGGATCGGTGTTTTACGACGGACAGAAATTCGAACAGGTACCTCTGCTGTACGACATTGTCAAAGGCCAGCTCGTGGCCCGCTACCGTCATGGCTTCGGCGATGTGACTTTGCAAAATCCCAAAGTACGTTCCTTCACGATGGCCGGCCACGACTTCATGCGGGTCGAGGCCGATACGGGTCGCGTGGAGGGTTTGCGGACGGGTTTCTATGACCAGCTTTACACCGGAAAGACCAAGGTGCTGGCTCGCCGGATAAAAGAGCGGCTGCCGCAGTTGTCCGAAACCAAAATCACCATCGAATTTCCGATCAAAGACCAATTGTACCTCTACAAAGACGGAGAGTACCGACCAGTGCGTTCCAAGCGGTCAGTACTGGCGCTGCTGCCGGAACACAAAAGGCTCTTGAGAAGGGAATTGAAGAAACAAAATCTGAGCTTTCGGCAAAACCGCGAGGAGTCCCTGGTGGCGATGGCCACCCGCTACGATGAACTGAACCAACGATGAAGAAAATCTACCAGGTCCTTTTACTTTGTCTTTTGGGTGTCTCGCTTGCCGCGCCATCAGGTTTTGCCCAAACTCCGACCGCGAAACTAATCAGTGGGGAGTTCCAGAATATCGACTTCAAGGAGTTTGTAAAAAGGATCGAAGCGCAGAGCGACTACTACTTCTACTACGACGCTATCCAACTCGACCCGCTGCAAATTTCGATGCAGATGAAGAACCAGCCGCTGGCCGAAGTCCTGCGGCAGGTCTTCAATAACACGGAGTACACTTACGCCATCGACGCGCAAAACCGCGTGTTTGTCACAAAGGGCAAAGCCATTATTACCGCGCTACCCACAGCGGGGAACGCTACCCAAACTACCTTCGATTACGCGCCGCCCACCGATGAACAGGAGAAATTGCTCTCCACCGCGGAGAACAAGCTTTACGAAATCGGCCCAAAGAAAATCCGTATCGCGCCGGGCAATTCGACCGTTACGGGTTACGTGCGCTCGGCCAATACGGGGGAGCCCATCATTGGCGCGGCGGTCTATCTCGATGTCCCGCAGATCGGCGTAACGACCGACGTCTTTGGTTTTTACTCGCTGTCCATCCCGCGCGGGAAACAGCGGCTGCGCATCAGGAGCGTGGGGATGCGCGAAACCTACCGCCAGATCATGCTTTACTCCGATGGCAAGTTGGACATCGACATGCTCGAAAGTGTGACGTCCCTCAAAGAGGTCAAGATCAAGGCTGGGCAAGACGCCAACGTGGCTAGCTCGTCGATGGGGCAAGTCAAGCTGTCAATCAAAACCCTGAAACAAGTACCCACCGTGATGGGCGAAACCGACCTGCTGCGCACCGTGATGACGCTGCCGGGCGTGAAGTCGGTGGGCGAGAGCAGCGTGGGCCTCAACGTCCGCGGCGGCTCGGCGGATCAGAATTTGATCCTGTTCAACGACGCCACAGTCTATAATCCTTCGCACTTATTTGGCTTTTTCTCGGCCTTCAATCCCGACATGCTGCGTGATGTAGAGTTGTACAAAAGTACCGTTCCCGCTCGATTTGGTGGCCGACTGTCGTCGGTGCTGGACATCACGAGTCGCGACGGAAATAAGAAGAAGCTTGTCGGCTCGGGCGGTATCGGCCTTATCACGGGTCGCCTGACGCTGGAAGGACCGCTGGTCAAGGACAAGTCGTCGTTCCTGATCGGCGCGCGTTCCACCTACTCCGACTGGGTGCTGAACCGCCTGAAAAACGACCAGTACAATCAGGGCAAGGCATCGTTCTACGATCTCAACGCTCATTTTAGCCACGAAGTCAACGAGAAAAACACGGTTTATGCTACGGGCTACATGAGCAACGACTTCTTCCGGCTCTTCGGCGATACGACCTACACCTACCAGAATAAATTTGCTTCAATAAAATGGAAGCATACCTTCAACGCCAAACTCTTCGGTACTTTCACTGCCGCCCTGACCGACTACCGCTACGCCGTGGCCAGCATGCGGGTACCGCTCAACGCCTTCGACCTGGATTTTGGCATTCAGCAAACCAGTGGCAAGGCGGAGTTTACCTACCTACTCGACAACCGTCACACGCTCGAGTTCGGCCTGAGCAGCATCCGTTACGGCCTCACGCCCGGTACTTTCCAGCCGCGCAGCAGCGAGTCGTTGATCCTGCCCGAAAAACTGGAACGGGAGCAAGGACAGGAAAGCGCGATTTATCTCGAAGATAATTTTGAGGTCAATCCTAAACTGCTCGTGACTGCCGGCGTCCGCTTCTCAGTTTTCAATTATTTAGGGCCAAAAACGGTGAATCAGTATCTGCCCGGCCAGCCGCTCGACAAGCTGTATGAGGATGGCACAACTACCTACGGTTCGGGCAAGTTCATCCAGACCTACGGCGGGCCGGAGTTTCGCCTGTCGGCGCGGCGGCTGCTCGCGGGCGACCTGTCGCTGAAAGTGAGCTACAACACGCTGCGGCAGTATATCCATCTGCTGTCCAACACAATGGTGGCCTCTCCGACCGACATCTGGAAGCTCAGCGACCAGTACATCAAGCCACAACTGGGCGATCAGTTGGCCGTGGGCTTGTACCGAAACATGCGCGGCAACCAGATCGAGCTCTCGATCGAGGGCTATTACAAGAACATCCGCAACTTCCTGGATTTCAAAGGCGGCGACTCGCTCATCCTGAATCCCCGGATCGAGGCGGCGACCATTGCGACGCGCGGCAAAGCATACGGTATCGAGTTGATGGTCAAGAAGATGTCAGGCAAGCTGAACGGTTGGGTAGCCTACACCTACTCGCGCTCGTTGCTGCGGGCGATCGACCGCACTTCCTCGGACGCTCCCAACAACGGCAACTACTACCCCAGCAACTACGACAAGCCGCACGATTTCACGGCCATCACCAACTACCGCCTGAGCCACCGTTTCAGCGTGTCGATGAACTTTACGTACAGCACTGGAAGGCCCTACACGCCGCCGATCGGCAAGTACACCATCGACGGGGCGCAGCGGATTTACTACGCCTCGCGTAACAGCCAGCGCATTCCCGACTACCTCCGCGTGGACCTTTCCATGAACATCGAGGGCAACCATAAAATTAGAAAATTGGCGCACAGCTCGTGGACGGTGGCGGTTTATAATCTGCTGGGCCGCAAGAATCCGTCCTCGGTCTTTTTCCAGACGCGAGGCGGCGACGTGAATGGCTACAAGCTGTCGATTTTCGGCCAGCCCATTCCGACGGTGACGTATAATTTTAGATTTTGAAAGGTTGTTGAATCGTGTAATCGTTGAATTGTGTAATTGTTTATGCCATTTATTTGAATCGTAACAGAAAACAATTATTTAACTGCGGAACTTGGCCAATAAACAGTTCAACATCAATTACATGACCGCTCTGGCAGCCCCGTCAACAGTTCAACAACCGAACATCACCGCGGCGGCGGACCGCTTACACGATTAAACAGTTCAACAATTACACAAATAAGTGAAAAAGTTTCTCTTCATAGCAACGCTCTTCATAGCAACGCTCCTCCTCCACGGCTGCATCGAACCTTTTGCGCCGCCGGAGATTACTTCGGCCAGTCGGTTCCTGGTCGTGGACGGGTCGTTGAACACATCGCCGGGGGGCGTCAGCCAAATCAAATTGAGCCGGACGCAGAATATCTACGACGAGGGCGGGCCGCAGCCGGAAATCCGCGCCAGGCTCACAGTCGAGGGCGATCAGGGTAGTCGATTTGCCTTTGCGGAGGGCGAGAAAGGGGTGTACCGATTGGGGGCCACAGCGTTCAAGGCAGCGGAGAAGTACCGCCTGCGCATCAAGACCGCTGCGAATAAGGAGTATTTGTCGGCCTACGTACCCGTAGTGAAGACACCGCCAATCGACAGCCTCACTTACCGCATTCGGGGTGAAAAGGCCGGAGTGGAAATCAATATTAACGCCCACGACGACTCCGACAAGACGAGGTTTTACCGGTGGAGCTACACCGAAACATGGGAGTACTTCATGCCGCTGTATTCGAGCTTCGTAGTGCGCGATGGCGATATTTTTATTCGCGACGAAAATATTAACAAATGCTGGGCGAATGCCAATCCTACCAATATCGTACTGGGTTCTACTATCAAATTAAGTAAAGACATCATCAAGGACCAGCCTATAGTGTATGTTCCGGCCAGTTCGGGCAAACTACGTGCTTTGTATAGCATTCTGGTGCGGCAGTATGCTCTCACGCAGGATGAATACGAGTACTGGAACACTTTGTCTAAAACGACCGAACGCACGGGTAGTTTGTTCGATCCGCAGCCCGCCCAGGTGACGGGCAACATCAAGGCCATCGACGACGCCAGCGAACAGGTGTTCGGTTATTTCAGCGCCGCCAATCAGCAGGAACAGCGGATTTTCGTAAACGCCAACATCGGCCCAATAGAATCCTGTCAATCCGGCGACACGCTCGCCAAAGCTGACGCGCTCAAAGACCTCAACTTGATTCTGTACGAGTACTACCCCGATGGTGCCATCATTCCTTTGTACATCATGGGGCCAATGGAATGTGCCGACTGCCGAGTGCGCGGCGGCACGACCCGGCGGCCGCCGTTCTGGAAATGACAATCGACCGGGCGAACTCATGGGTTCGCCCGGTTGCTGTGCTTTTTCCAACCGCCGAAACCCGTATCATTTTGTAAAAAAACCCTCCACTCGGAAGAATGAGAAACTTTTCTAAAATAAAAGCCGGACTGGCTGTGCTGGGCGCGGTACTGCCATTTTTGGCCACTGCCCAAACCACTCCACTGGCCGGGGTGCAGCGTCAGCTTTCGGCTTATACCAGTCAAACTTTCCAGGAAAAAATCTACGTCCATGTGGATCGGCCGCTTTACGTGGTGGGCGAGACGATGTGGTTTAAGGTTTACTGCGTGGCGGCTGACACGCACAAGCCATCGGACGTGAGCAAAATCGCTTACCTCGAATTGCTGGACAAGGAGTCCAACCCCGTGGCGCAGATGAAGATTTCGCTGGTAAACGGACAGGGCGATGGCAACCTGGTAGTTCCGGCGGCTTTGTCCAACGGTACTTACACGGTGCGCTGTTATACCAACTGGATGAAAAATTTCAATCCTGACTATTTTTTTGAAACACCCGTAACAGTTCTTAACCCGTTTGTCGTTGCCGAGACTCTGCCTACTTCGCAAACTACCAACGCTTCCACTAACGACCTGCAATTTTTCCCCGAAGGCGGTAATCTGGTGGGTGGTGTGGAAAACCGCGTGGCTTTCCGGGCAGTGGGTCAGGATGGCAAGGGTTCTGCTTTCAAAGGCGTCCTCGTCGATGCGCAAGACGATACATTGCTTCGTTTCGAACCACAGCGCTTTGGATTGGGTAGTTTTAAGTTCACTCCTGCCAATGGTGCAAAGTACCGCGCCGTTTTGCAGAATGAGGAAGGCGTTTCCTTCACCTATCCCCTACCCCCCGTTCAGAGTCAGGGCTACGCAATGCAGGTCAGCACCTCAGATCAACTAATAAAAGTAACAGTGCGGGCGCAGCCCGAAAGCGCGGCGGCGGGCCTGTCGTTGCTGGCACACACGCGGTTGGCGTCGCCGCTGGCGCTGCGGCCTACCGTCCAGAACGGGACTGCCGTTTTTTTATTAAATAAAAACCAGTTGGGTGAAGGGATTACGCACCTCACGGTTTTTGACCAGAATCCGCGTCCCGTAGCCGAGCGATTGTACTTCAAGCGTCCGGCCAGGCACCTGGATATTACCGCCAAAACGGAGCGAAGCGAGTACGGGCCGCGCGAGAAGGTTCACCTCGACCTTACGGCCAACACAGCTACCAACGATGCTGCTACGCTGTCTGTGTCGGTTTATCTGCTGGATTCTCTCGCAAGCCCCGACCAAGCCGACATCGACACCTACTTTGGCCTGACCTCCGACTTGCAGGGAACGGTAGAGTCGGCCGCGACCTACTTCCGGGAATCAGGCGTAGCGGCGGACGCGGCCATCGATCATGTCATGCTCACCCACGGCTGGCGTCGTTTTCGCTGGGAAGAGGTACTTTCCGACAAGAAGCCAAATTTTCGTTTCCTGCCGGAATACGGCGGCCATTTCATCAAAGGAAAAATAACCAATACCGAAACCGGACTGCCCGAGAGCAACATCGCCGCCTTCCTGGCGACGCCCGATCTGCACCCCAAACTTTTCATCGCCCAGAGCGACTCGCTGGGTAACCTGCGCTTTGAAGTAAAAAAACTGCAAGGTACCCAGGAAATTATTGTGCAAACCGACACCCGGATCGACAGCACCTACCGTATCGAAATCAGCAGCCCGTATTCCGGTCAGGCTTCGTCGCGTCGATGGCCGCAGTTGGCGTTCGGTCCCGAGCAATCGACCCAACTCCTGATCCGCAGCGTCAACATGCAGACGCTGAACGCTTTCATGTCCCGCCCTGCGCCCCGACCCATCTTTACTGGTGTGGATAGCCTGGCATTTTTCGGTAAGCCGGACGAGAAATATTTCCTGGATGCCTTCACCCGCTTTCCGACCATGGAGGAAGTGATGCGTGAGTACGTGCCGGGGGTCTTCGTCCGAAAGCGGCAGAAGAAATTTTATTTTTATGTGCTGGATAACGTCAGTCCGCAGGGCGTCTTCAAAGACGAGCCGCTTATCCTGCTCGACGGCATCCCCGTGTTCGACACGGACAAAATCATGGCTTTCGACCCTTTGAAGATCAAGAAGCTGGAAGTGATCGATGCCCTGTACTACCTCGGGCCACGTTCGTTCCCAGGGATAGTTAGCTACACGACCTACAAAGGCGATCTGGCCGGTTTCGAACTCGATCCGCGTGCGTTGGTAGTTTCCTACGACTTCGCCCAGTCGCGCCGCGAGTTCTACGCCCCGCGCTACGACGCCGCCCGCAGCAGCGAAAGCCGCCTGCCCGACTTCCGCAACCTGTTGCATTGGTCGCCCACGCTCACGACCAACACCCAGGGCAAGCAGGGCCTGGAATTCTATACCTCCGACCAGACGGGCATCTACCGTGTGGTCGTGCAGGGGCTGACGACTAGTGGCGCGGCGGGAAACGGGGAATACGTTTTTGAGGTGAAGCCGGGGGTAGGGCAGTAAGGATTATAAAAATGAAACAAATAATACTGTTCGCTGGAGTTTTGCTGGTTTTTTGGGCTTGTAGTGCAAATCCGGCATCCACTCACTACCAAGCGGGTTATAATGCACTCAATTTTCTCTTACGACCACGGACCCAAACGAACTACTATAATGAAGAAGCAGTAAGGTCTTATAACTGGGGGATTGAGAAATATGAATTTGGCGACTACATTAGTGCGATTGAGATTTTTACCGAGGTAATAGAGCTAGACGATCTTTTTGTAGATGCTTATATTGCCAGAGGAGCTTCAAAGCATAAGCTTGAACTGTATGAGCAAGCTATCGAAGATTATAATCTTGCTTTGGCACTGAACAACGCGACTCCCGAGGCTCATCGGGGTAAAGGAATTTCCTTGATGATGCTTGGAGATACATTGGGTATGTTAGCCGAATACGATATTGTGGTTGGTCTTTATCCCGATGAATCTGCATCATTTTATTATCGAGGGGCAGTAGAGGATCTTCTAAAAGATCATGAAGGTGCTAT
>NZ_JBGSXF010000610.1:0-3040 GCF_041751555.1 Persicitalea sp.
ATACGTTTCGCAGATTAATTGAGTCAAATTTCCCGATGAAACCAGCTACTCCGTTTATCACGCCTTTCCAATTTGTAGCGCTGCACTTGCACTGGCTGGAAAATCTTGCCTCTCCGGGTGCGAAACCCAGCCCCATGCAGCGCCGCCGCCTGGCGTTTGTCGTATGAAAATTTGAAATTTCAAAAGGTCAGCCGATAAAACGGCAGCGGCAGAAAGCCCTGCTGGTAGGCGGTGCCGACAGTATTGGTGCGGGGGTTGTAGGCTTGCTGGAAGATATTTTGGTTGTTGGTCAGATTTTGCAAATCCAGCGCTATTTCGTGGGTCAGGCGGCGGCGGTTGATTTTGTAGCCTATTTTTAGGTCGGTGCGGAAGTAGGGTGTCTGCTGACTCGAAAAGGCGCGGTTGTAATCGTTCACTTGCTGGCCGCGCTCGGCGGAAGCGGCAAAGTCGATTGGCGTTACAAATCGGCCGCCAGCGGTCGTCATTTTCCAGTTAATGCTCAGCACATTGTTGCGGCGACCCAGCCGAAACTCGCGCCCCGCCAGTAGGTTCAGCACGTAATTATTATTAAAAGGCGTGTTGCGCTCGATCTTGTCGCTGCCCTTGTACTTTGACTCGAAGAGCGAGACTGTGGCGAGGAAGTAATAATTATTAGAAAAAAACTTTTCCAACGTCAGTTCCAGACCATAGTTCCGTCCTGTCCCATCATTGACGAGGTTACCCCGGTCGGTGGGACCGAAGTCGGTTCCTGAAGTCAACATAGAGAAATAGCTGGGCATACGGTCAACCGGGGCATCGAACAGCCATTGGTGGTAGGCTTCCAGTTTCAGGCGCAGGGTGCTGGTCAGCATCTGGTCGTAGCCCAGCACGGCGTGATGACTGCGGGTGAATCCAAGATCTTGGTTGGTCATTTTATAGTTGCCATCAGGCTGCCGGTTTTGGTAAAAATACGTCAGGATGGGCTGCATAGTGCTGTTTAGACCGTAGGCGGCATTCAGCGAACCGGATTTCCCTACCTGATAACTAACGCCGAGGCGTGGTTCGAGGGCGGTTGAATTGTTCAAGGCCAGGTGCAGGAAACTAAGTCCGGCGTTGAGCGTCAGGCGTTCGTTAAAGCGGTGCTTATGCTGGGCGTATAGTTGCGTGAGCAGCGTTTGACCCGTGACGTCACGGCTGGTTGAGGCCACCGGGTACAGCAGATCGTCGCGCAGGTCGTAGCTGAGCAAATCCGAAATGACGCCCGCCGAAAACTTGTCTTTGGCGTTGAACTTGTGCGTCAGCGAAGCATTAGCCGACCACTTCTGCTGCGCGAATTCCGATTGGCCCGTCGCAATTTCCCGGTCGATTTTTTTGGCTGCGTCATTTCTATAAATCACCGTGTCGCCATCGAAGTGCTGTTTGGTGTGGGAGCCAGAGAGGGTTAGCTTGCCGTAGGTTTGGTTGGAAAAGCGGTGTTCATAGGAAACGGCACCAATGTATGAGGCGTACCTTACGCGGGTATTCGTATTTTCCTCACCGTAGGCATCCAGTTGTTCGGTGTCCACGTCTTTTCCTAAAAACGCGATATTGCTCTTTCCATTTAGCGTCCAGGCCGACAATGTTCCTCGCTTCCCCACGGGAATGTCTGTCTTGAAGGTGAAGTCTTGATAGTTGGGCGTCCCGGCCAGCTCGAAACCGACGTTTTTTAACAACCCAAAAAATGAGTAGCGGTAATTGACCAGATATGACGCTTTCGATTTTTTAGAATAGGGCCCTTCAGCACCCAATTCCAGGCCATTGAAGCCCATTTGTCCCAAAAACTCGCGCTTCTCGTCGTTACCCTTCCTTAGCCTCAGGTCGAAGACCGAACCCAGGGCATTGGCGTACTCCGCCGGAAAGGCCCCCGTCAGGAAGTCTGATTTTGCCAGCAGGTTGGTGTTCAGCATCGATACTGGCCCACCCGAGGTACCTAGCGCCCCGAAGTGGTTGGGGTTGGGGATGTTGACGCCTTCGAGCCGCCAAAGCAGTGAGGCAGGCGAGTTGCCCCGAACAATGATATCGTTACGGGCGTCGTTCGCCCCGCTTACCCCGGCAAAGTTGGCTGCCATCCGCGAGGGATCACCCAGGCTGCCTGCGTAGCGCAGCGTCTCGGCTGCGTTGAAGGGCCGGGCGCTGACGGTCGCCATCTCGTTGTTGGCCACGGTGCGGTCTTCCGAGCGGTTGTAGGAAACCGTCACTTCGTCGAGATTCGAAATACTTTCGTTCATCGCCAGGTTCAGCACGACTTCCTTACCCGTATTGAGGGTCACTTCGCTGAGCAGAATTTCCTCATAGCCCAGCGAGGTAATTTTCAGCCTTACCCGACCTACGGGAACGCCGGCAATGCGAAAGCGGCCATCGGCGTCGGCCACGGTGCCGAGTGTGGGTTTGCTATCCAATACCTGCACGGTGGCACCCGGCACGGGCGCCCGGGAAGCGGCATCTAGAATAGTCCCTCGGATGGTTTGTGTGAACGACTTGCGTTCAGGTTCGGCGGTTTGCGCCAAGACCGTTCCGACGCTTAACATCAAGCTGGTAAGAAAGAGTAGCGTTTTCATAGTAGCGTTTGGTTCTAGTTGATTACGCTACAAAGATTTGGAATTCAACCGACGTACCCTACCGCTTTCTGGTGATCCGTCGGCTGGGTTCGTTCAGTTGTGCCATCGGCCCGGTGAGTCGTTTAGGCATCCAGCCATTTTTTAAAATCATTCACCCGTTCCCGACTGACAATCACCTCAAAAGAGGGCAGCGGTAGTAGTTCCAGTTTTAGGCGACTATTAAAATAAACCGAAATGTGGCGGATGCTTTGCAGGTGCAGAATCATTTTGCGGTTGGTGCGGAAGAAGTATTTCGGATTGAGAAAGCCCTCCCCCTCATCGAGCGAGTTTTCCAAAATCCACCGCTTGCCGTGGGTATCGGTAGCGAAGGTTAGGCCGTCTTCGGAATACAGGTAAGCCAGCGACTCGGTGAGCAGGTAGGTGAGTTGCTGTCCCGTTTTGACCAGCAGCCGTTCCTTGTAGGT
>NZ_JBGSXF010000611.1:0-3589 GCF_041751555.1 Persicitalea sp.
ACGCCGCATTCCTGGCAGGTACGCAGGTGTAGCCAACGGCCACCAATTTTCACGCACTCCTCACAGACACGCTGCTCCGATGTCTTGATTTCTTCAATCGCGGTCAGGTGATTACAAAGGTTTGTAGCCATATGATTTTAGTGGACAATGGACAGTGGACAGTTAAAATACTACTTGCTAAAAAAAGCTGGCAGCTAATAACCTAAAATCAAGAAATAATTACATTTCCGCCAGGTACTTGTGCACGAAGCTAATGGCCATCGCCCCTTCTCCAACCGCGGAGGCGACGCGGTTCATGGCTGAGGCACGGACATCGCCCGCTGCGAACACGCCCGGTACACAGGTTTCGAGAGTGTAGGGTTCACGTTTTTTCTTCCAGATTTTTTTGTAATCAGGGTAGTTAACCAAGTCGCGACCCGTTTCGATGAAGCCGCGCTTATCGATGAGCATTTCGGTATTGATCCACTCCGTGTAGGGCTTGGAACCAATGAAAATGAACAGCGCGTCCGCTGCTGCCACTCGGGTACTTGAGTCGTTCAAATCTTCCAGTACCAATTGCTGCAGATGCCCGTCGCCTTTGGCTTCCGCAATTTCGGTGCAGGGCAGCAAACGAATGTTATCGGTGGCGTCGATCTGGTCGATAAGATACGACGACATGGTGGCGGATAAATCGGGCTTACGGACGAGGATATAGACGTTCTTGGCAAACTGTGAGAGGTACATTGCGCCTTGCCCGGCGGAGTTACCACCGCCCACAATGTACACTTCCTTGTCACGGCAGGCATTGGCTTCCGTAGTGGCGGCCCCGTAATAGACACCCGCCCCGGTGAAATTCTCTACACCTTGTGTTTCAAGCTTGCGGTAGTTGACGCCCGTCGTGATGACGATACTCTTGGTATTCACCGTTTTGCCGTTGCCCAGTGTCAGAATTTTGTAGTTGTCTTTAATTTCGATACCTACCACTTCCTCGGGCGACATGAAGTCTACCCCGAAGCGCGTAGCCTGGGTGATAGCGCGGCGCGATAGTTCGGCCCCGCTCAGGCCCGATGGGAAGCCGAGGTAGTTCTCGATCCGCGAACTCGTCCCCGCCTGACCTCCGGGGGCTCGCTTCTCGATCATCAGCGTTTTCAGCCCCTCTGAGCCGCCGTACACTGCCGCCGACAGTCCTGCTGGCCCCGCGCCGACGATCACGACGTCGTACATTTCATGAGTAGTTTGTAGGCTGAGTCCCAGTTTTTCGGAAATAGTGCGTAGTTCGGGCTGCACCAGAAAACTGCCGTCTTCAAAAAATACAAAAGGCGCATCCTTGGCTTCCAGATTATTAAGGGTCATGAGCTCCTGGCCACGCTCGCTGGTTTCGAGGTCGTACCATTGATAAGGGTGCAGGTTGCCCGACAGGAAATCCTTGATCTCGTGCGACTTAGGCGAGAACTGATAGCCAATGACCCGAATGCCGTCAAACTCGGGAATATTGTGCATCTGCCAGTCTTCCAGCAGGTCGGTCAGTACGGGGTACATCTTCTCCTCAGGCGGATTCCAGGGCTTCATCAGGTAATAGTCCAGCTGCACGTCGTTAATGGCCTTGATGGCTGCATCGGTGTCGGAGTAGGCTGTCAGCAGCACTCGCTTGGCGTGGGGGAAGATCTTTTTAGCCTCGGTAAGGTAGTCCACACCAAGCATCTCGGGCATCCTCTGATCCGAAACGAAGAGAGCAACGGTCTCGTTTTTTTGCTTTAAATCTTTCAGCGCATCCAATGCTTCCTGCGCCGAATCGGTACTCATGACTTTATATTCCTTGCGGTATTGGCTGCGCAGATCCCGCGTCAGGGCGCGAAGTACCTGCGCGTCGTCATCAACGGCAATAATTATGGGCTGCTTCATTCAATGGAGAGTTGATAGTGGACAGTTGACAGTGAATAATGCCTCTGTATTCAGTTTTTAACAAAGATGGTACTCAAAAAGGGCGGCTGTGGCTGAACTCTTTTATTCAGAAGTACCTCACTCAATAGGCAAACAGACGTTGAACTCCGTATGCCCTGGGCGGGAATTTACCTTAATTTGGCCGTTGTGGCGTTTGACGATGTTTTGGGCGATTTCCAGGCCCAGACCACTGCCTTTGCCGATTTCTTTGGTGGTGAAAAAAGGATCGAAGATTTGTTCAAGAACATCGGCCGGAATACCGGGGCCGTTGTCGATTACTCTGGTAATGACAAATTCGCGGTCCTGCCGCGCCTCAATGCGGATTTCGCCCGCCTCTGGTAGTGCGTCGATGGCATTGTCAATTAAGTTGGTCCACACCTGATTCATCTCGCCCGGACTTACGCGTACCTTGGGCAGGTCGTCGGGCATGTCCACTTTTACCTTCACATGGTTGGCTTTTATTTTGTGCTGCAGGATACGCAGAGTACTATCTACGCCAGCGCGCAGCACAATCATTTTCTTGTCAGCTCCGCCGTCCATGTGGGAATATTCCTTGATGGAATGTACAAGGTCACCGATGCGCTGGGAAGCCTCGGCGATTTCATCCACCATTTTTTCGGTCGTTAGCACGCTGTTTATCCAGGTAAGTACGGCCGTCAGGTCTTTGGGTAATACCATTTCGCTGATGTCGTCGAGTTCCTTCACCTTTAAGCCATACTCGGCGAAAGACTCGGCAATCTCAAAGCTTTCCTCCACTTCGTGGTCTTCCAGCCAGTCGGTCAGTTCGTCTTCCAGCCCGGAGCGCTCCATCAATGTTTGTTCCGGTACGCCCCGCTGGAGTACGGCGCCCAGGATCTCGTTTATACGATCCACCCGCGCTTCGTCGGACTCGATGGAAATGACCTGCTTGAATTTTTCGGGTACAAAACCCAAATGCTTTTTAAGAGCCGATGCGCTGCGCACGACCGCTGCCGCCGGGTTGTTGAGTTCATGCGCCAGGCCCGCCGAAAGCTTGCCCAGCGAAATCATTTTCTCGTTCTGCTGATCCAGTTTAGTAAAGCTGCGAATTCGATCCAGCATCAGGTGGACGAGGCTCTCGACCAACTCGTGTTGGGTTGTAATCATCTCTGGAAATTTGTCCCGATGCAGCCGCAACACGGTAGTTTTTTCCAGGGCGACGGCACTGGCAGCCCCGGTTTTCATCCGTGAATAGGGCAGAAGTCCCCCAATGTAGTCTTTTTCGTTAAAGCCGAGTTCCCGGTGCTGACCATTGCGATTGACGAACATTCGCAACCGACCCGCAATGATAATCAGCAGGTAATCCACTGGATCACCGTTCTGGTAAAGGTAGTCGCCTTCCTTCGTCTCTATAATTTCGGAGTTCTCTACGAGCCATTGCAGCTCCGGCTCGGGAACGGAGGAAAGGCTTTCGTTGCCTTTCAATTCTTTCAGGATGTTCATCTTAACGTTGAGTAGGGGAATGTGGGACTAACGCAGGCAGGGCAGTGGAAAGTTTCCTTCCCAATCTACTGCCGCAGCCCTTTCAAGTACTCGATGCTTATCGGTACGAAGGCCAGTTCCTTTTCGCTTTCGTCCTCGATGAAAAAGTGTTTGATGCCGACCTTCTTGGCGGCGCGGATCACGTTCTCCATGTCGATTTGCCCAGTGC
>NZ_JBGSXF010000612.1:0-2295 GCF_041751555.1 Persicitalea sp.
ATTGTAGCACTTGCTTTGAACGGGGTTGGCTTCCACCGCCTCAAGCGGCATCCGCTCGCGGTGCGGAAACTCCCAGGGTAGTTTGTTGGTCGTGGGGTAGTCCACATTGTGCTTCACATCGCGACCTCGCTCGAGTACGAGTGTTTTCAAACCCTTTTCAGTCAGTTCTTTGGCGGCCCAACCGCCACTAATCCCCGAACCGATGACAATGGCGTCGTAGGTACGGGCTTTTTTGGTATCTATGTTGAAGTATGGCATATTTTAACGTTCTGCTTTGGGACGAGGATTTGGATTGGCTATGGCTTCTTCTTTTGCAACAGGAACACAGCCATGAAACCTACCCGGTATCATTTCGTAGTGCGTCAGATTGGTCATGACGTACTCGGAATTCATGTAGCCTTGGATCGTGAGATTCTTGACCAATGAGAAGAACTGCTTTCCTTTCGGGTCGTCGCCGAGTTCGTAGCCTTCCAGAATGTGGATGCGCTGCGCGGGAGTACCTTTCGTGAATGGCTTTTTGAAGGTACTTTGGCTGTACTTGTCGAGCGAGGCCAAGCCTTCGGTGAGTACTTTCTGCACCTCCGGCTCATAGCAGTCAGCTACCATTCTTTCCACGAAGCGGTGTACTTCGAGGGCCTTGGCTCCAGGCGTGTCGGTGGCCGGGATAATGGTCTCGACGACTTCGGCCAGCATGGCGTCTTCGGCGGTGGTGAGTAAGCCCGCCTTTTTTAATCCTTTGGAATTCCAGCCGCTGGCCCAGGCGGGCAGGGCCATCATGGCTCCCACGGAAGCAGCTACGTTTTTGAGAGCGGTACGTCTTTGCATGGTGTTGGTTCAAGGGTTGAAAGCGGTCAGCCGCTGCTGTTGAAAAGTTTAATTGGTCTGTGGCGCGGTGGGCATCTTTTCTCTTTGTCATTAAACAAAGACGAGAGTGAAAAAGATATACCGCTAACGGGCAAAAAGGCTTGAAATTGTTGAGAGTAGTAGCAACGAAAAAAGCCGCTCGGCTGAACGAAAAACTCTGAACATCATTTCGTCTTCACTACCTGAATTCTTTTCAGAAGCTCTTTCCGATTGGCTTCCGAAATTTTCACGAGCAGCCTTTCGTCGCCCAAATGAATGGCGTTGTGTTCGATCCTCTTGAGGTGGTTGAGGTTGATGAAAAGCGAACGCGACAGCTTGTAGAAGCCGGGCGCGGTGAAGTACTTGATCAGGCTACCGAGGTTGGTGCCGAGCATGATGGGCTTTTTTTGACTGGCCAGGTATATGTTCACGCAGGAGCCTTTGGCTTCGAGATAGAGCACGTCCCGGATCACGATTTGGTCGTGGCCTTTGTTCAACGGGATAAAAAGTAGTTCATCGGAATGGGCTGGCACTGCCGAATCAGAAGGCAAAAAATTGGCGCGAGCCAGCGCGACTTGCGCCAGCAATTCCTGCACCCGGTAAGGTTTCAGCAAGTAAGCGGCGGGCAACGTGGCTTCGGCTTTCTCGATCGTGGCGGCATCGGCCCGGCCCGTGAGGTAGATGAATGGCATCCAGTGCTGGGCCAGCAAGTCTTGTGCGAGTTTGATGCCCCCATCCCGGTTTTTTCCCAAACTGATGTCGATCAGGGCGAGTTCGGGCGGGTATTGCTTGACCAGTTTGAGGGCCTCCGCCGCGTCGCGGGCGATGCCGACGACCCGGGGCCCGGCGCGTTCCAAGTCGGCCCTGATGTCGTTGGCGATGAGGATTTCGTCTTCCACGACGAGGATTTTGAGCGGGTTCATGCGGGTTGGTCTTTGAAGATCATCGTAAACGTGGTGCCGCCCTGGTGGCTGAACGCGAACTGGCCATATAACTGCTCGGCCTGAATCCGAACCAGCGACAACCCCAGGGACGCAGAAGGGTCGAACGAATGGTCAGAAACGCTAGAAAAGTCGAATCCCGGCCCATTGTCGGCCACCATGAACTCGACCGACCCGCCTGATCTCCGACAGGTAACGGCCAGCGTCGGGTCGGGGTGGTCTGCAAAGGCATACTTGCAGGCGTTGGTGACAAGTTCGGTCAGGATCAGGCCCAGGCTAACCGTCCGACTGGTGTCCAGCCTCACGTGGTCCAGTTGGTAATCGGGTGTGATATGTTGGCAACCATAAGCGTACAGAATGCCCGACACGACATCGGGAATGTACTGTGAAAGTTCCACCACTTGGGAGTCATGGTCAAATATTCGATTGTGAATCATCGACATGGCGCCGATGCGCAATCGGTTTTCTTCGGCGGCCTGAATCCGAACCAGCGACAACCCCAGGGACGCAG
>NZ_JBGSXF010000613.1:0-2946 GCF_041751555.1 Persicitalea sp.
CTCGCTGCCGTTTTCGACGATGCTGATTCTGGGCATTCTTTCCACGGGAGAGTTGTTCACGCACCTGCCCACCATTCTGATTGCGGGCGCGGTGCTTACGGCCTTGGGTATTCTTCCCAATTTGGTCACTAAATCATCTTATAAGCATTCGCCTTCGGAGGCCTAATCAAATCCCAAATCCCTTTTTCATGAGCAAATCGCTCGCCTTGTTTTTTCTCTTCGCACTCGTGGCTGTTTTTTCGGCAAAAGCCCAAAAAGCGGCCAGCGTCAGGACAAGCGCTATCGTTACAAGCCACGGTCAGAAGGTCGATAAAAGCAAAACTACCTGGCTGACCGCGCTGTACCTGCGCCCAGTCGGGCAAACCGCCAGCAGCCGCGAAAACTGGCCGCTCATTCCGGCCCGGTTGTTGGAAGGTACTTCGACGGGTAGTATCCTCACCTCCAAAGGCCCAAAACTAGTCCGCCAGGTCAGGAAGGGAAGCATTGTGTACCGTTGCGAACCTGGTAGTCAAATGGTGAGCACCTGGGAAGTGAGGATTGTGCAGCGGAAGGCACGGAGGGTCAATGCCTCCCATGCGTCAAGAATGATGGACGGATCTTATTTGCCGGATGACAGAATAGCCCGGGAGCATTAGTATACGGCTTGACAAATAGATGATTTTCCTAGAAAAGGCTTCCAACGGAAGTCTTTTTCGTTTGGGATGATCTTCAACTGCAACGTTGCAGGGATTATGGAAGGGCCGTTTTTGCACTGACCTTTGTCGTGTTCAATTGATTCAATCACGCAAAACCTACCGCTATCATGCAAAATTCAGCTAATCAAAACGTATTCAACCTAATCATTCTGGACTAAAGCGGTTCCATGTCGCCCGTCAAGGAAGTGACGATGAACGGCTTCAACGAAATCATCCAGACCATCAAAGGTGCGCAGGCGCAGTTTCCCAACCAACAGCACCGGGTGTCGCTCGTGACTTTCAACGGGCTGGGCATTCGCACCGTTCTCGACAACCGCCTTGCCGCCGACATTCTCCCGCTTTCCGACAATACCTACACCCCCGACGCCAGTACGCCCCTTTACGATGCAATAGGCCGCAGCCTGCTGCGCCTTGAATTTCAAACCGAAGGCGAAACTGACCCCACCGTGCTGGTGAGTATTCTAACCGACGGGGACGAGAACGCTTCCCGAGAATTCAGAGGAGGAAATGTCAAATCCCTTGTTGACCGCCTGACCGCGAGAGGGTGGAGTTTTACCTACATGGGGGCGAACCACGCGGTAGAAAGTGTAGCGGCATCACTCTCTATCAAAACCTCCGTACGGTTTGAAACCAACCAAAACAGCATGAACGAACTTTTTGAGAAAGACCGGAAAGGCCGCCTGAGCTACTTTCACAAAAGAAGTCAGGGAATGTCCAGCAAAGACGCTGAAAAGGACTATTGGGATCAGAAGTAAGTCGTCGTTGTCGGCTACCTTCACGCTCTCATCTCAACCCTCGCTGCCATGTTCACCGTTCATTTGCTTCGCGCCCCCGACTACCCGCCCGACGACTACTTTGCCCTGTGCCAACTCCTGCATTCGCTGCCCATGCCGGGCTGGACTTTCCAGACTACCGAATCGGAGCGGTTTGCCGAAGACGCGCCCTACTACCAAAATGGGCGGCGACGACCGGAGGACGTAGTCTTTGATTACCTTTCTCCCGTTCACAAACTTATGTACGATCATCGGCAGGGCAACCCGATTTCGTGGCAGGAATTGTTCGATGCTTGCCAATATTACCGAAGGACTTACGCCATTGCCGAAGACGATTTTGTGGTACTGCTCACCAATCGCCCCAACGCCCTGAACTGGTTCAGCTCTTTCGACCACAGCCGCCATATTTTCGTGCATACCGATGGCTGGGAGGTATTTATGGGCAGTCCGCACCAGTTTCCGGTCGCCTACGAAGTGATTGCCAATGTATTGCAAAGTCAGATGCAGTTGGACACCGAGGGCAAAGACGCGTGTTTGCACGAAGAATCCATCGGCTGCATGAATGATTTTTGTCAAGAAAAGCGGCAGATCGCTTTCAAAATGCGCACGGCGGATGTCTGCGCCGAGTGTTCCGAAAGACTGCACCAATGCGAAGTACCCGACCATCTGGTAGAAGGTGCCACGCAGGGCTTTGAGGCTCTACGAAAACAAATACTGTTCAGCCTGGGATTCCAACGCCACGCCGGGCCGGGAATGCTGGAAGTTACCTGGCTGTACGAGTTCCGGTTTCCCAGCCTAGGCAACCTGCTTTTAAAACTAACGCCCATGTGCCGCACCCTGTACGCTTTTTTCCTGCTACATCCCGAAGGCGTGAAACGCGCTGACCTGATCGACCACCGGGACGAACTACTGGGCATCCACGGTCGCATCAGTGGCCGGAGTCAGGAAGAGCAAACAGAAGCCATTGACCGCCTAATCCACGCTCAGGAAGGATCGTATAACGAGAACCGTTCACGCATAAAAAAGGCAATCGAAAGGGCATTAGGTGAACGCTTGGCAGCACCTTATCTTATTGGTGGAGAAGCGGGCGGAATTTATGGGGTTGAGGTTGAGCGAGATAGAGTGAAGTTTTTGAATGGATAGAATCTTGCTGCTTTATTCTTTTTTCTCCGGTCTGAATACCCGTTTTTTTATCATTTCACTTAAAAAACAAACCACTTATGGCACTCCCTCCCTACCTTGAACAAAATCGCGACAGAATTACAAAAGCTCCAAAGCAGCAGATCGCTTTGTGGAATCGGAGCTACGATCAATTTAGTAAGCTTGACGGAGTAAGAAGTGTTTATGGGCGTCACGACGACCGTAACATGCAAAGAAACGATGTCGTCGCGCTTTTCAAAAAAGATAATTACACAGGATTCATTGCCGCGATGATGTGGGGAGGCATTAACGCTACCCGGCCAAGCAAAAATGGCGGT
>NZ_JBGSXF010000614.1:0-5281 GCF_041751555.1 Persicitalea sp.
CCATGATAATGGTTGCTTCCTTCTTGCGTAGTTCTTCGGTTTTGTCAAGCATGGTTTTATAAAATGAATGGTTCCGCAATAGCCTTCATATCAGTTTTAAGATTTTGTCATAAACACCATCAAGCCCAATCCTTGAAAAAACTTCTAAAACCTGCATTTCGGTCATGGGCGGTTTTTTCAAATCGGTAGTTCTTAACATTCGATTCGGGAAACGCCTTGTTCATTGCCTCGATAGTTCTGTTCAATTGAGATGATAACAGATCAGGACGGTTTGCCAAGAGGTTTCTTGTCCATTCTTTCTGAATCTCGTCCGTCCACTTGGGGGCAAACAAATCAAAATCAGCCAAATTAAGCAGCAGATCTCTTATGGGCGCGGGATAAAGTACACAGGCGTCCAGAACAGCGATTGACTCAGGCATATCCCTTACTGATAACCTAACCCTAGTTCCTGCGCCTGTTTAGCCAAAAATTTCAATCTCTCTTTTCGTTTTAGTCGCAATTCGGTCTGATATTTCAATATATCTTCCAGCAATACCCGCCGATGGCTGCCGACTTTTTTGAAGGGGATCGTACCCTCTTCGAGTAATTTGACTATATGTGGTCTTGATGCGCCCAGTAGTTCTGCCGCTTGTTGGGTGCTCAATTCAGCGTCTGCCGCAACGACCGAAGTGGCTTTACCCTCGGCCATATGCGATAGAATTGTGGCCAGCACATCCAATGCCTTGGGTGGAATACTTATCAGTTCCCCACTTTCCTCCACTTGAATTTTTACTTGCGTGGACTTATTGTTCTGCGTTGCCGCATTTAAGCGGCGGAGCGACTCGCTGGCGGTTCGCTGCTCCTGTCGCGATGGCTTTTTGATAAGTGCGTTCATATTGTTCATTTCTTTTTTTGTAAAAATAACAAACGAAATAAACGAAACAAAGTTTTAGCGACTAAATACCGAGTCTAAAATCTCACTCCTTCATCTCCACCAAAGTCTTATCGTACAAACTCTTGTGCGACGCCTCCAGCTTTTTAACGGGTACTTTGATCACTTCGCGGTCATATGTCATCAGGCCGTTGGTTTCTATTTCCACATCGGTAGTTTGGGTATAAATCGCCGCCGACAGGCCGCGGCGAATCATGTCCGTAAGGGTCTCCATATACCCCTCGTAAGTACTGAATAACTCGTCGGCGTTTTTGAAAGTCTGGTAGCCCCAGTTGTCCTTTTGCTGCCAGGTGTGGCTCGGGACGGGCAGGCCCAGGCCGCCAAACTCACCCAGGACAAGTACCTGGTCTTTGCCGTAGAGCTTCGGCGAGGGCATGACGGGCATGGGGTAGTTGTGGAGGTCTATGATGTCGCCCACGAAATGGAAATTACCCCCGCTGGCGCTGTTGACCAGGCGGCTCGGGTCGTAATCCATCGTCCACTTCGTGATGTCTTCGGTCTTGAACTGCCCCCAGGCTTCGTTGAAAGGTACCCACACCACGATGCTGGGGAAATTGTGCAGGGCGTCCATAATTGCCTTCCACTCGCGGCGGAAGATACTCTCCGACAACGATGTGCGGTTCTGCTCGGTACCTCTGCCTTCCACGCCGGGCCGCGTTTCCCAGCGGTTGCCGAGGTCGCCGCTGGGCATGTCCTGCCACACGAGCATTCCGAGGCGGTCGCAGTGGTAGTACCAGCGGGCGGGTTCGACCTTTACGTGCTTGCGGATCATGTTGAAGCCCATGTCCCGCGTTTTCTGGATGTCGAACAGCAGCGCCGAATCGGTGGGCGCGGTGTAAAGGCCATCGGGCCACCAACCCTGATCGAGCGGGCCGTACTGAAATACGAACTTATTATTGAGCAGCATCCGCTGGACGCCCTGTGCGTCGGCCTGGCGGCTGATCTTGCGCATGGCGAAGTAGCTTTTCACCTCGTCCACCACTCTCTTTTTGCGTACCAGGGCCACCGTCAGTTCGTAGAGGTAGGGTTTGCCGGGTTCCCAGAGGATGGTGTTCACCACGGGTAGTTCGGCGGTGCCATCGAGGGGTACTTCCTTCTCGGACATCAGTGCGTTCCTGTCCCAGGTTCTGATGCGCAGCAAGTCGCCCGCCTCGGCGTTTTTGGCGGTGGCCGACACGCGGACGATGTTTTTGTCGATGTCGGGCGTATTTTTGGTAGTCTCGATGTAGCTAGGCGGTACTTTTTCCAGCCAAACCGTCTGCCATATACCCGTCACGGGCGTGTACCAGATGCCCTTCGGTTCCTTGATTTGCTTGCCGCGTGGCTGCGGGCCGTCACTGCTCGGATCCCACACGCGCAGCACGATTTCCTGCTGCGTACCCTCCACT
Organism: Persicitalea sp.; assembly: GCF_041751555.1. Taxonomy (NCBI): domain Bacteria; kingdom Pseudomonadati; phylum Bacteroidota; class Cytophagia; order Cytophagales; family Spirosomataceae; genus Persicitalea; species Persicitalea sp. The sequence continues at coordinate 2,320 of NZ_JBGSXF010000614.1, forward strand.
AACAGGGAAGTGATGTCGAAGTAAAAAGGATCATAGCCGCCCTGATGCGACCCAACCCGTTTGCCGTTGATATAGACATCGCATAGCCAGTCCACGGCCCCGAAGTGCAGCAGCGCCCTTTCATTTTTCAACTTGGAAGAAAAAGAAACCGTCGTCCGGTACCACAACAGGCTGTCCTTGCCCACCGTGCGGCCCACGCCCGACAGCGACGACTCCACGGCGAAAGGCACCAGAATCTTGCCGTCAAACTTGGCCGGAGGCGTGTCGGAAATAGTCTTGGGCGCAATGGCGTAGTCCCAGAGGCCGTTCAAGTTCTGCCAGCCGGGACGAATCATTTGCGGGCGCGGGTATTCCGTCAATGGTTTAGCGGGATCCACCTGACTGGCCCATTGGGTTTTTATTTTATCGCCAACGGGCTTCCAGGAGGTAGTTTGGGCCAGCGAAGATGCCACGCCAGTCAGTGCAAAAAGGAGTATGGAAAGTAGCCTGAAATTTATCATAAGAATTATTTTTACCAAGATTCAAGAATACAATTTTAACCAGAAATTGGCTGAACTCCCGTAAGCACAGGTCAGTTTTTTATTTTATTAATTCAAAAACTAAACAGTAATTTTTAGCTTTTTGCGCGTTTTGAACAAGGTAGGGACACTAAATATCTAAACTTTATGGCTATGCGAAAATTACTCTTGCGGGCGGGCGGGCTTTTACTGCTGGCCCTGATCTTCCAAAGTACCCTTTTGGCCCAAAGTCATGCGCCCACCCTGGCCATTGGCACCCCCGCACCCGACTTCAAACTACCCGGCACGGACGGCAAGACCTATACGTTGAAAGATTTTGCCAAAGCGCCCGTGCTGGCTGTCCTTTTCACCTGCAACCACTGCCCCACGGCGCAAGCCTATGAGGATCGCGTTATCCAGCTCGTGAAAGACTACGGCGACAAGGGCTTGCAAATGGTGGCGATTTCGTCCAACGACCCCTCGGCTATCCGTCTGGATGAACTGGGCTACACGGATTTGAGCGATACTCAAGAGGAAATGAGAATTCGGGCTAAGGAGAAAAACTACAACTTTCCCTACCTCTACGATGGCGACACTCAGGCCGCAGCCAACGCCTATGGTCCGGTAGCCACGCCGCACATCTTTATTTTTGACAAAGACCGTAATCTCCAGTACGTAGGCCGCATCGACGACGTAGAAAAACCCTCAGGGACGCCTAAAAACAGGGACGCCCGAAATGCCATTGAAGCGATGTTAGCCGGGAAGCCCGTTCCGGTGCCTATCACGAAAACCTTCGGCTGCTCGCTCAAATGGGCCGAGAAGGAGAAAGGCGTATCCACCGAGCGCGATAAATGGGCGAAAGAACCCGTCAGCGTAGCGATGATCGACGAGGCGGGCATCAAGAAATTAATCAAAAATGATTCGGACAAACTACGGCTCATCAACGTGTGGGCCACTTGGTGCGGGCCCTGCGTGGCGGAGTTTCCCGACTTTATGACGATGCATCATATGTACCGGGGCCGCGATTTCGAGTTCGTCTCGATCAGTGCCGACAGTCCCGACAAGAAGGATAAAGTACTGAAATTCCTGCAGGGAAAGTACGCCTCCAACCCCAACTACCTCATCAACTTTGAGGACAAGTACAAGCTCATCGAAGCCATCGACCCCAACTGGCAGGGGGCGCTGCCCTACACGATTTTGGTGGAGCCAGGCGGTAAGATCGTTTACGCTAAACAAGGCCCCATCGACCCCTACCAAATGCGGAAGGTAATTGTGGAGAATAAGTACGTGGGGAGGTTTTATTGATGGAGAGTGGAGGTTTAAAATTAGTCCCCGACTAAGTACATATGGAAAAAAGAATTACGAAGAACTACGACAATGGCGAAGTGACGGTAGTCTGGCAACCGCATAAGTGCATTCATTCAGCCATTTGTTTTCGGGGTTTGCCCTCGGTCTTCGATCCGCAAAAGCGCCCCTGGGTCAATCTCGACGGAGCTGACTCGGCCACGATTGTGGCGCAGGTGGAAAAATGCCCCTCGGGCGCATTGAGCTACCGTATGGATGGGGCGGCTATGCTAAATGGTCACGCGACGGAAAAGCCTGGTGTCAGCGCAGCCTCCACGGTAGTGGATGTAAAGCCCAACGGCCCACTACTCATTCAGGGCGAATTAATTGTGAAAGACGCTGCTGGAAATGAGGAAGTGAAAAGTAAAGTGACGGCTTTTTGCCGCTGTGGTTTTTCCCAAAACAAACCCTATTGCGACGGCAGTCACGTGCGCGAAGGCTGGGAAGGGTAGTTATTCTTTGAGCGCGATTCTAGCTTCGAGCGCGATTCTAGCTTCCGAAAAATGGCTCCCTCCCGCGGTCACCAGCGAATACGATGCACTCGCTTTCCTGGCTTTGCGGTGAACGATACCCACCCGCCAGGTAGTCAGTTGCTGCGATTCGGCCTCGTAACGGTACAATACATCTCCTTTTCTAAGTTTTCCAACGGCTTTCGGGCCTTGTTCGGTCTTGACGGACAAGGTTGGGGTAGTTTCGAGCAACAGAGCCGGAACGAGCGGCCAGTCCGGACGATCTGCCCTGCTGAGATTATCCGTGCACAGGTACAAAGCCGTCAGCCATTTTTCTCTTTTCGGTGTCTTTCCCGTTTTTTGGGCTTGGTTCGACAATACCAAGCCCGTTTTAACGCAGCGAAGAGGTTCTTCGGTCATGCTTTGACCTTTCACCGCGAAGCTAAAACCTATGACAAGAATTAACGAAAAAAGGAGCGGTTTGCCCATAGAAAACACTCTGGCTATTACGCCTCCGAAGGCGAATGCTTGTAAGATGATTTAGTGACCAAATTGGGAAGAATACCCAAGGCCGTAAGCACCGCGCCCGCAATCAGAATGGTGGGCAGGTGCGTGAACAACTCTCCCGTGGAAAGAATGCCCAGAATCAGCATCGTCGAAAACGGCAGCGAG
>NZ_JBGSXF010000615.1:0-15133 GCF_041751555.1 Persicitalea sp.
AACTCATGATCTGGAAGCGAAAAATCGGTGATCGGATGTATACCTGGGAGTTTGAGCGCAAACTTTGAATTGGCTCCATACACCCTTCGACGGCCCCAAACCAAATGGTCAGAATCCTTTGGGACGTCCTCACGCCTTCATTTAGCGACTTTCCCGCAGAATCAGTACTTTTGACTTTCGTTTCCCCGGCTTTGGGGTGAATTTATAAGGCTAACCAGGTTTAGCCAACCACCGAAAGCCGATCGCCGGGCGGCCCCGCGGAACGCCGGACCGCGCCGAAAGCCCAAATCATGATCTCCAAAAAAGCGAAGTACGCCCTGAAAGCCCTGAAAGTCCTGGCCGAACATTACGGCAAGGGTCCCGTGCTGATTTCGTACATCGCCGAACAGGAGAAAATCCCCCGCAAATTCCTGGAAGCCATTCTGCTGGATCTACGCAATAGTGGCATCCTGCAAAGCCAGAAGGGCAAGGGCGGTGGCTACCTGCTGCGCGTCCCGCCCGGCGAGGTGAAGTTCTCCAAAGTCCTTCGTGTCATTGATGGCCCCATTGCCCCCACCCTTTGCGTATCACTATTTTTCTATGGTAAGTGTGATGATTGCGCCGACGAGGAAGCATGTTCACTGCGCACGGTGATGGAAAAGTGGCGCGATGCCAACCTCGCTGTTTTGGATCAAACTACCTTGACAGACTTGCTGCTTAACGACGAATGACTGATAGGAATACGAGAAACAATCGTATCCCTTTATTCGTCACCTACTCGATCGTTCCGAACGAACAGCCGCGTGTCGTCGATCTCACCTAAGTACTTGTAATTCTCGTTTACATAAGCCGCTAGTTCGGGGAAAGATTCGTAGCCCTGCGTGGCGACGTCCTGCACCCATACGCTGTTCTTGCCAACGGCGTCAACGAATATGGCCGGATGGTTGCGCTGCATGTCGCGGAGGTACCGGGCGCGGTACTCTTCCCGTAATGGGTGCTGGTAGATCGACCTTTCCGAATGATTTTCTGCCGTGCCTTGCGCCAGTTGAGCTTCCACGTAGTAGCGGCACTGCCAACCCCAAACCACCATTTTGTCGTTTGGCTGAACGTAGGGTCGCATGGCTTTTACGATCGGACTTCGGGGTAAAGTCCTTGCCTCGACCGAGTCGAAGGCATTGAGTTGGTGTATTTTGTAAAAACTCATGACTTCCTGAACGCCGAACCAGCCGAGCAAAAGCAGCGGTCCCGCGAGCGCGAGCCATTTCCGGTCTTTTATTTTGGAAATACCCAACGCAGCTGCTAGTCCCAGCGGGTACACACAGAAATTGAGGTAATGCACGAACAGATTTCCCGATTTGGTGGCGGCGTACACAGCCACCATGCCGTAGCTCATTATTAATACCGAGATTGAAAGGCTAGATGGTGTCTCCAATGCGCGTTGTGCCCCAAACAACCCTAGTATCGTAATGATAGCCACTACGCCAAGCAAAGCCGTGAAGTCGGGGCTCAGTAAAACTAGTTTGCCGAATTGCGTGGGAATATCCGCCAAGCCGCTGCCTCCGGCGTACACAGCATTCCCCAAAATATAGAAGTCAGTAAAATCCTGAAAAACGTCCTTAGAAAGCATCCAAAATAGGGCTACTACCGGGAAGGTCACTCCGCCCAACAACAGCAGGAGCAGCGGCCTGTTATTTCTGTTTTTTACAAAATATTGGTAAGTGAAATAGAATCCGGCGGCCGCGAGCAGCAGGGCTTGCGGCACGGCCTGCAATTTGGCGAATGGAATCACCCCCGCGACGAAACCCAACCCGTACGCCGGCCAGACGGGTGCCTTTTTTTCCTGGAAAGTGAGATCTTTTTTCTGCTCTGACAACCCAGCTACCAGGGCCAGACAGATACTGAGCAGCAACAGCGGCAGTTGCTCACTGGAATAATGCACGTAATCCGTTTCCTGCGTGAAAGCGAAGAAAATAAGTGGTACCAGCAGCGCAAGGCGGGCTGTGGTTTCACCAAACCAGCGTTTCAAAGCCACAAAAAAGAAGAACAGTGATCCGACGCCACACAACAGCCCCATGACGCGGGCCGAAGTGTAGTCCAACTGGAAGCCCAATACTCGGGGAATGACGAGCAGGTAGTTGTCGAGCGGGCCGATCGTCGTGCCGTCCACCGAGCGCCAGTACACCGGATCTTGATAGAGTGTGAGCGCGTGGCTGAGCATCTGGCTTTCGTCGGCATTGAGTTCGCGGTTGAATACCACCGATGGCAAGCGCATCAGGACAAAAACTACCAGACTACCGAGAAGATAAAGCGAAACCGGAAGGTACTTTTTAAGATTTGAACCGATCACCAGTACCGTCAGCGCGTAGCCCAACGCCCAAAAAACGGTCGGTGAAGCGTCGAAGGTGAGCATAACTAAGCGATAGTTTCGACGCTCTCCACAAAATCGCGGTAGTGGATGGCCGGGATAAAATGCTGCTGCGTACGGTACTGCAGCACCATAAACACTAAAAAGAGCGAAATCAGAAATGACTGCATCATCACGATCAACAGCGTGGTACTGAGCGTAGAAGCCCAACCCGGCGTAGCGTTACCGATCATTTTCAGAAACAAAATGATCAGGATGATTGCTAAAACGAAGCCTGATGTAATGACCGAGAAAATTAGAATCCTGACCGCCGTGGCATCGATGAGGACAGAAATGGCGCTCAACCCGTGCAGTATCAGCGACACGAAATTCATTTTACTGCTTCCCGCCAGCCTTTTGGCGCGTTCAATCGGGACGCCGTCGTAGGGAATGCGCGAGTGGATGACGCCGCCGGGGTAGTTGTTCCAAATCTCCGACACCCGCACCAGGTTTTGGAGTCGCCGCTGCGGAATCAAGCTGAAATTGCCGAACGTAATCACCTTGCCAGTCAGTAGTTTGAAGACGGCCTTGTAAATTTTATAAAAAGACTGGAATAGAAAACTTTCTTGCCGCTTACTACGCTGGGCGAAGATAATCTTGTCGGGCTGCTCGGAGGATTTGGCAAAAAGCAGGTTGATGTCACGCGGGGCGTCCTCACCGTCGGCATCCATCACGATCACTTTTTCGCAACTCAACTCAGTGGCGATGTAAGACAGCCCGATGGCAATCGCCCGCTGATGGCCCAGGTTCCTGTACAGTCGCAGCACTTGGATACCCGTACCTTGGAAGGCCGTGAAAGGCTCCGTCCGATCCAGCGGCGAGCAGTCGTCCACTACTAACAGCGACGTCTGGGCGAGGATGTCGCCCGCCAGGTCGGTGTTGATTTTCTCAATCAGCAGATTCAACGCCTCCCAGTCGTTGAATTGCGGAATCAGAATGATGTTTTTTGCGGGCATGAATCGGGAGGAAAGGAGGTTTATTTAGGCAGGATTAGTGGCCAAACGCGAGGCGATGCCATCGTGAATCTGCGTGAGCGTCTCTTCCAAACCGTACTCCCAGTTCCAACCGGGGTAATGTGACTTAAATTTCGACAAATCACTAATGTACCATATATGGTCGCCCGAGCGGTTCGTTTCCGAGTAGGAGTGCGACAGCTTCTTGCCAGAAATCTGCTCGCACAGTGCGATAGCCTCGATCATCGAACAGTTGGCGAAGCGCCCGCCACCCGCATTATAGACCTCACCAGGCTTGGGGTCTTGGTAAAAATGCCAGAACATATTCACCAAGTCGTGACTGTGGATGTTGTCGCGCACCTGCTTGCCCTTATACCCAAAAATTGTGTAATGATTGCCCGTGATGGCGCATTTCATCAGGTAAGCCAGGAAGCCATGCAACTGCGCCCCCGAGTGGTTTGGCCCCGTCAGGCAGCCGCCGCGAAATACGCCCGTCTTCATACCAAAATAACGGCCGTACTCCTGCACCATGACGTCCGCCGCAACTTTGGACGCGCCGAAAATTGAGTGCTTGGTGTGGTCAATGCTGTGCTGCTCGTCAATGCCGTTCTCGAAGTAGGGGTGATCTTCGGCGATTTCCCAGCGCGTTTCCAACTCTACCAGTGGCAGGTAGTTAGGATTATCGCCATAGACTTTGTTTGTAGAGGTAAAGATAAACACTGCCTCGGGGCAATTTAGCCGAGTCATTTCAAGCATATTGATGGTTCCCACTGCATTGACGCCGAAGTCTGTAAATGGCTCCTTGGCGGCCCAGTCGTGGCTGGGCTGGGCGGCAGTGTGGACGATCATCTTGATATCCACGCCGTATTTTTTGAAAATAGGCTCTAACTGACTCACCTCGCGGATGTCGGCGCTTTCGTGTTTGTAGTTGGTATGTGCTTCTTCGAGGCGGTTGCGGTTCCAAGCGGTGTTACCGTCTTCGCCGAAAAAGTATTGGCGAAGGTTGTTGTCGATGCCGACGACGAGGTCGAACTTGTCGGCCAGGAAAGCGACCGATTCGCTTCCGATCAGTCCGGCAGAACCGGTTACCAGGGCAATATTCATGAGCTAGAGAGCTTTTCTTGTGGAAGTTGTATGGGAAAAGTGCTATTTCTGATTTGAAAAAGAAGTGTAAAGTAAACCAATAGAATTCAATTGTCCCAAAAGGCAACGGTAATCAATTCTATGGTTTACTGAAAGGAAAGCTTTTTCAAAGATTCCGAATATTGAAATAATTAAAAAAGCAGCATCTCGAAACGAGATGCTGCTTTCAAGTAATAATATAAATTAAGCAGAACTACTGCCTCGCCAAAGCGCTGGTCGTGTCTCCGAACATCTTCTCGCGAATAGCATTAGCTCTCAGTTCTAATTCGGGTTTGTCTTCGTACTTGTTACTCAGCTGACGCGCCGCCGAATCGGGATGCACACCATACACGTACTCGCTGTTCGCGTTTACATCAATCTGTTCGGCGTGGTTGTACTTTTGGTATTCGCAGGAAGTCAAAAGGGCGATGCCCGCAAAGAAACCGGCTATTTTCTTAAAGTTCATGGGAGTCTTTAATAAAGTATTAGGGCGCAAAAGTAAAGGTCGTTCGCCTAACCACCAAACACACGGGCAATCATTTAGGGATTATTGTAGTGGATTTGCCCTATCGAATAACAGTATGCTTGCATACTACCTGCAAAAATCGCTACATTTGTAAGTAGACACACGATTGATCGCGTCTCTACCATCACTGATGGATAAGTGAGGCACCAAACAAACATTAATGCGTAAGGAAAAAACGGTTGATTTTCATATTAAATGGGCGTGGCACTCGATTTCGCGGATGTACAATACTTACGCCGCGCAATATGACATGACAATGGCCGTGGGCTACGTGTTGCTGAACATTGACATAGAGGAAGGTACTCCGGCTACTAAAATCGCTCCATTGCTAGGGATGGAGCCGAGGAGCCTGGTCAGGATGCTGAAAAGCCTGGAAGAAAGGGGGCTGATTCGCCGCGAGGTGGACGGGAACGACAAACGTTTCGTCCGAATCACGCTTACCGAAGAGGGTAAAGCTAAGCGTGAGCAAGCCCGCGCGGGCGTCATCAAATTCAACGAAATCGTCCGCGAAAAAATCGCCCCCGAGGAATTAACGGTCTTTATGGATGTAATCAAAAAAATAAACACCCTGGTAGACAGCGAGAATCAAAGAACGAAAAACGCCGACGTATAGAGACGTGTTAGATCATGTCTCTACAAAGAGACACATAAATAAATCAATAAAATGAATCGTACCATCAAAAAAGTAGCCGTCCTTGGCTCGGGTATCATGGGCTCCCGTATTGCCTGCCATTTCGCCAATATTGGCGTTCAGGTATTACTTCTCGACATCGTTCCCCGCGAACTTACGCCCGCCGAAGAAAGCAAGGGACTGACGATGGAAAGCGCCGCCGTGCGGAATCGCCTCGTTAACGAATCTTTCCAAAGTACCCTGAAAGGCTCGCCCGCCGCGCTGTACAGTCCCGAATTTGCCAAGCGTGTCAAGTTGGGTAATTTCGACGACAACCTCGCCGAAATCAAAGATTACGACTGGGTTATCGAGGTCATCGTGGAGCGCCTCGACATCAAGCAGGGCTTATTCGAGAAAGTGGATAATCTGCGCAAGCCGGGCACTTTGGTGAGTTCCAACACCTCGGGCATTCCAATTCATCTCATGTCGGAAGGCCGGAGCGAAGATTTTAAGAAAAACTTCTGCGGTACCCACTTCTTCAATCCACCGCGTTATCTGCGGCTTCTGGAAATTATTCCCGGCCCTGAAACCGACCCCGAAATCATCAACTTCCTGATGCACTACGGCGATTTGTTTTTGGGCAAAACGACGGTACTCTGCAAGGATACACCTGGCTTCATCGCTAATCGCCTGGGTATTTACGCGATGGTGCAGACGATCCGCGCCGCCGAGGAAATGGGCCTGAGCGTGGAGCAAGTGGATAAACTCACTGGCCCGGTAGTGGGCCGTCCCAAGTCAGGCACTTTCCGTCTGTCGGACGTAGTGGGACTGGACACGACGGTTCACGTCTCCAACAATTTGTTCGAGTCAGGCGCGGAAACCGACGAGTCGCGGGAGGCGTTTGTGGTGCCGGGCGTGATGCAGGAGCTTTTTAACAAAAAATGGCTGGGTGATAAGTCGGGTCAGGGTTTTTACAAAAAAATCAAGGATGAAAATGGCAAATCTGTCATTCTTGCCCTGGATTTCAAGACACTCGAATACCGTCCTTCCGAAAAGGTGAAGTTTGCCACACTGGAAGGCACCAAGTCCATCGACAACCTGGCGAAGCGGTTTGGGGTACTTTTGGAAGGCAAGGACGAGGCCGGGGAATTTTACCGCCAGACCTTCGCCGACAGTTTCCGCTACGCCACACACCGCATTCCCGAAATTTCGGACGAACTCTACCGCATCGACCAAGCCATCACATCCGGCTTTGGCTGGCAAATGGGCTTGTTCGAAACCTGGGATGCCATTGGCGTCAAGAAAATGCTGGACATTATGGAGGCGCAGGACAAGAAACCCGCCGCCTGGGTCTATGAAATGCTGGAAGCGGGTCACGAGAATTTTTACAAAGTAGAAAATGGCCGCAAGCAGTACTACGATATTCCGACCAAGTCTTACAAAGAGATTCCGGGGCAGGACAACTTCATCATCCTTAAAAATCTTGACAATAAGATTGTCTGGAAAAACGCCGGGGCTGCGCTCTACGATCTGGGCGACGGCATCGTGAACCTGGAATTCCGCTCCAAGATGAACACCTTCGGGGCCGAGGTAATCGAGGGAATGCACAAGGGTATCAGTTTAGCCGAAAAGGACTTCCGGGGCTTGGTAATCGCCAACGAATCGACCGATGCGTTTTCGGCGGGGGCCAATTTGGCCATGCTGTTCATGTTCGCCATTGAGCAGGAATTCGACGAAATCAACCTGATGATCGCGCAGTTCCAGCAGACGATCCTGCGGGCGCGGTACTCGTCTATTCCGGTAGTTGTAGCACCACACACGCTTACGCTGGGTGGTGGCTGCGAGCTGGTTCTGCACGCCGATAAGGTAGTAGCCCACGCCGAGTCGTACATTGGTTTGGTAGAACTAGGCGTCGGCCTGATTCCGGGCGGCGGCGGCACCAAGGAAATGGCCGCGCGCTGCTCCGACCTCTACCAACCGGGTGACACCGAACTGAATATCCTGCAAACTGCCTACATGAATATCGCTCAGGCCAAGGTTTCGACTTCAGCGCAGGAAGCAATGGATATGCACTATTTGCAGGAAAAAGACCAGATCGTCCTCAACCGCAGCCGCCTGATCGCCGAAGCTAAGCAAGCCGCGATGGAACTGGCCGATAACGGCTACACCCAGCCCAAACCCAGAATAGATATCAAAGTCCAAGGGAAAACGGGCATCGCGCTCTTCCTGGCGGGCGTGGCGCAAATGCGCCTGGCCAACTACATCAGCGACCATGACGCGCTGCTGGCCAACAAACTGGCTTATGTCATCTGCGGCGGCGACCTCAGCCAACCGCAGATCGTCACGGAGCAGTACTTGCTGGATTTGGAGCGGGAAGCTTTCCTCTCCCTCTGCGGCGAAAAGAAAACTCTCGAACGGATGCAAGGCCTACTCACTGGCGGCAAGCCACCGAGGAATTAAATGAGGTACGGCCGGGCTGGCGCACCAGCTTCCAGCCCGTCTCGACATAAGAACTTCCCGAAAGTTTTGAAACTTTCGGGAAGTTTGCTTTTCACCCCAAATATCCCCCCTTTCACGTCATTTTTCCCCGGCACGATTTCGCAAAGCGTAGTTTTGGTTCAAATTAAAATCAAAACGAACCATGCACTCTATCGCCACCACCCGCCGCTACGAACTCTTTATCGTCCTGGCCGCCGCTGCGGCTTACGTGACTCGCCGTCTGAATGAAAGGGCAGCAAACTTTGACTTCAACATTAATTGGTTGCAGAATCTTGGCGTTAGTAAATCGAATATCCTCCGCGACCTGTCATCTTTCGACTACAGCCAGAATGTCGTTTTTCCAACCGTTGCGGGGGCGATTCTGTTCATAGCAGCTTGGTATGTGTTTCATTATCATGCTTTTCCCAAAATTAAAGAGAGCAATTACGACAACAGCACCAAAGCGTTCACAGTACTTGCCGTTGGCCTTACGAGTGCCAGTATCTCTCTCTACAGTTTCCTTGACCGTGAAGTAATGCTCCGGCGCTCTGAAGGTGCGAATCCAATTGGATTCCAAGTACTATCGGCCAATAATATTGGTAGCCTATTTTTTTCGACATGTGTCGCGTTAATGGTCATTTGCCTGTACGAAGCTTTCGCCCAAGCTTATTATCGAACCATCGAATTGTATGAACAGAAAAGTGAATTTCGGTACCGCACTCAGCAATACGTGTTGTTGGCAATAGCGGGAGGCTGTCTCTTTCTATGGGTACTTGTAGGCAGTATCGCCAACTTGGTGGTGGATACCCGACAGAATATGCGCAGTGGCAGTTTTGTTATTATTTTGGTTTCATTTCTTTTCCACCTTCTCTTTTACAAAATATGGCTGCCCTACCTTTCCAGACTCCAATACGAAGCCCCGAAAAAAACGCGAAAAACCATTGAAATAATAAGCATTTACATCATCATAAATCTATTGCTGGTTTTTATCTGGAAGGTTTTAGGTGGCGAATTTTACGGATTTGTTGTAATCTATCTACTTCCCAATTCCATAGGATTAGCGACCGCCCTAGTACGCCAATTTTTATTTACAGAAACCCAAAAACTTCAAACCCAAGTCCTCCGCAAAACCACCGAACTCGATACCCTCCGCTCCCAAGTCAACCCGCATTTCTTATTCAACGCCCTCAACACCTTGTACTCCGTCGCTTTAAAAGAAAGCAGCGAGAAAACGGCGGATGGCATCCAGAAACTCGGCGACATGATGCGCTTCATGCTCCACGAAAACAATCAGGAGCGCATTCCGCTGCGGAAGGAAATCGAGTACCTGCACAACTTCCTGGACTTGCAGCGCATGCGGCTGGACGAGGGCCACGCCATCGAGATTCGGGTCAATATTCAGGAACCTGATCGTGACTTGCATTTGGCCCCAATGCTCCTGAACCCTTTCGTAGAGAATGCCTTCAAACACGGCATCAGTCTGCGGCAGCCATCCTGGGTTTACATTACGCTCGCCCTGGACGCTACCAAACTATACTTCAAAGTTCACAACAGTCTGCACCAGAAAATGGGCGACGACCCGGAGAAAAAGAATCCGGGGATCGGTCTCGACAACGTCCGCAAGCGACTGGACTTGCTATATCCCGACCGCCACACCCTCGACATCCAAGCCACTGAAAGCGATTATTTCGTATCATTGGTTTTGGAAATATAGCACCATACATGACGCTCTCCGCCATTGCCATCGACGACGAGCCCCGTGCCCTGGAAGTCATTCAGATGCACACGGCCAAGGTACCTTTTGTGAAATTGAGCGCTACTTTCACCGATGCTTTCGAGGCGATCCCCTATTTGCAGGAACACAAAACCGACCTGTTTTTTTTGGACATCAAAATGCCGGATATTTCCGGCATCGAGTTTCTGGATTGTCTGCGGGACGTGCCGATGGTAATTTTTTCCACCGCCTATTCTGAGTACGCCGTGAAAGGTTTTGACCTGAATGCGGTAGATTACTTACTGAAACCTTACTCCCTGGCTCGGTTTACGCAAGCCTGCAACAAGGCTTTGGAAGCGAAGCAACTACGGCATAATTCAGGGCAGGATAACATTCAGGCGACTGAGCCATTTGTTTTTGTAAAGACGGGCTACGAGAAAGAGAAAATCTGGCTACGGGAGCTTCGGTACATCGAAGCGGAGGGGAATTACGTAAATTATGTCTTGCCCGATCGCCGGCTTTTGAGCCGACAGAGCCTGAGCGATGCCCTGCTTCTGCTCCCCGACCGGCAGTTTGTCAGAATTCATCGTTCCTTTGTGGTGGCCGTGGCGCACGTCCATAAAATCAATCGGAACGGCGTGTGGATAGACGGTCGGGAGATCTCCGTCGGGGCATCTTACGAAGGGGAGCTGGACGCAATCAGAATGCTTCTAAAATTTTGAGTTGATGCACCAAAAACGCAACTTGCCGAAATCCCCAAAGATGTAGGGGTAGAAACGATTGAAATATGGTAAAAAAATTGGCAGCGACATTTGCCGGACATGAGTACGGAACCAACAAATAGCTCGTTTCTGATGGAAAATATTCTACCGAACGACCAGGAACCCTGGGATTTGGAAATAGAGCCTGCCTCAGGCTTTTTCGACCTGAACTGGCGGGAAGTATGGCAGTACCGCGACCTGATCGCGCTCTTTGTGCGCCGCGACATAGTGGCTACCTACAAGCAGACCATCCTGGGGCCGATCTGGTTTTTTGTACAGCCTATTTTGACCACACTGACTTACGTGATCATTTTCGGCAACGTAGCGAACATTTCTACGGGTGGCGTGCCTAAAATTCTGTTTTACTTAGCGGGGGTCACGCTCTGGAACTACTTTCAGGAATGCCTCATGAAGACCTCCGACACATTCATTCTCAACCAAAATCTCTTTGGGAAAGTGTATTTCCCGCGCCTGGCCGCGCCTATCTCGATTGTCATTTCTAACTTATTCAAGTTTTTTATCCAGTTGAGTTTATTTCTGGCGGCCTGGACCTTTTATCTCATCACTACCGACACCGTGCAGCCCAACCTTACGCTGCTGCTTTTTCCCGTGTATTTGCTGCTCATGTCGGGCTTGGGGTTCAGTTTCGGAGTACTTATTTCGTCACTTACTACCAAGTACCGCGATCTCAGATTTTTGATTCAGTTCGGCGTTCAGTTGCTTATGTACGGCACGCCGATTGTGTACCCGTTGTCGATTGTTCCCGAAAAATACCGACTGCTGCTGCTGGCAAATCCCATTACGAGCGTTGTGGAAGCGTTCAAATATTCATTTCTGGGCGAAGGCTATTTTTCCTGGATTGGTTTAGGATATAGTTTCGTTTTTATGACCCTTTGTTTGTTATTGAGTATTTTGGTGTTCAATCGGGTGGAAAAGACGTTCATGGACACGGTTTAGATTTATGTCAGAAGTAGCTATACGAGTCGAAAACCTCTCCAAACTCTATCAACTTGGTGAAATCTCGACGGGGACACTCAGTCGTGACTTGACGCGCTGGTGGGCGGGAGTGCGGGGCCAGGAAGATCCTTACCTCAAGATAGGCCAAACCAACGACCGCACCTCTAGCGGCTCGAGCGATTTCGTATGGGCTTTGCAGGATATTTCTTTTGAGGTAAAGAAAGGTGAGATTCTCGGCATCATCGGACGCAACGGAGCCGGAAAATCCACACTGCTTAAAATCCTGTCACGCGTGACCAAACCCACCACGGGCCGTATCCGCGTCAGGGGCCGCATGGCCTCACTGCTGGAAGTAGGCACGGGCTTTCACCCCGAACTGACGGGCCGCGAGAATATCTTTCTGAACGGGGCGATTTTAGGGATGCGAAAAGAGGAAACCCGCCGCAAACTCGACGAAATCGTAGATTTTGCCGGGGTGGAGCGCTACCTCGACACGCCCGTGAAGCGCTACTCCTCCGGTATGTACGTGCGGCTGGCCTTCGCCGTCGCCGCGCACCTGGAACCCGAAATCTTGATTGTGGATGAAGTACTGGCCGTCGGTGATGCCGAATTTCAGAAAAAGTGCCTGGGTAAAATGAAGGATGTGAGTGAGAACGACGGGCGGACGGTGCTGTTTGTGAGCCACAATATGGAGGCCGTGCAAAACCTCTGTAATCGCGGAATGCTATTGTCGGAGGGACGGTTGGTATCGGTTGGGGATTTGAAGCGCGTCGTGAATCAATACCTATCGAATGGACCACTTTCGGAAGCTCGGTTCAAGTTCGAAGCGCCGGGTGAAAAAGAAAACCTGCAGGGTTTCGTGATCGAGCTGGTAGTTGAGGATTCGGATGGAAACCCCGTTTCGGAGGTTTTGCTTTGGGATCGGTGGCGCGTGAAAGTGCGGTTCCAACTGAACGAAAACGTGCCTTATTTCGTGATTGGACTTGGTATCGGTACGCAACTGGGACTTGCTGTGCAGACATCATGGAGCACTCCCGAAAACAAAGAAGCCGGCGTGTACGAGGCCGTGTTCTCTGACGACATTATCTATTCTCCTGGTACATACTACTTCGATATCGGGCTATCCTCCCACCTGCGCGCTTTTCAATACTTACAACAAAAAGCCTCCGTTCAAATATCCGATGTAGTTGACCCGCGTCATGCGCAACAGATAGTGAATACCAAAAGCGGCCTTATTCTGAACCAAAAGACTGTTAAGCTGACCAATATTGAAAAATTCGATACGTCGGAAAAGAACGAGTATTAAAAAGCAATAGCTGGGTAATAGCGGCCCACGTACCCACCAATAAATATTTAAATGAAAAATACAATCAAGGATATTTTCAGGCCAATTGTTGTAAAATCTATAGATAGCTGGACTCGAAATAAAACGATCACCCAGTGGAACAAAGCGGGCCGCCCCGCTCCGCCGCCTCACATCGTCAAACAAAATATTATCCAGGAATTCCAACGCAAAACCGGCTACTCGATTTTGATAGAAACGGGTACATACGTTGGTGAAATGGTCGAAGCTCAGAAGTCGAAATTCGAGAAAATAATTTCGATAGAGTTAGGACAGGAACTAGCCGAGAAAGCACGCGATAAATTTGTCGAAGACCGCCACATAAGCATCGTACAAGGAGACAGTGGTAAGGTGTTGCCATCTCTACTGAAGCAAATCGACGAGCCGGCAATACTTTGGTTGGATGGGCATTACTCCGAAGGAATAACGGCCAAGGGAGATACGGAATGTCCCATATTTGAAGAGTTGGAAGCGATCTTCACCAATAAAAATCTCCACCATCTGATATTGATTGACGACGCCCGGCTTTTCACGGGTGAAGGCGATTATCCTTCGATCAAGGATTTGACCGATTTTGTAAAAGCAAAGAATAGCCACTATACGGTCAAAGTTGAAGACGACATCATCCGGGCTGAAATGGGCACAAAACAATAAGTATTGGCGATGACCTTCGTAAAAGAAATAATCCGAAAATACCTTATTCCCAAGCGTAAACCACCCGTCTGGTTCTACACAGATTTCGAGAAACTTGCCCATCAGCAATCGGAGACACAATCCCGCTTTGCTTTATCGTCCACCGATTTTTATCCCTGTCTTACCGACCGGACAAAAACTACCCCTCTCGACCGGCATTACATCTATCATCCCGCATGGGCCGCCGGAATAATTGCCCGCACGCAACCTACTCTGCACATCGACATCTCTTCGACGTTGCATTTCAGTACCATGCTGTCGGCTTTCGTGAAAACCGAGTTCTACGACTACCGACCCGCCGAAGTCGAGCTGGACAACTTTATTTCGGACAGAGCCGACCTGACGAACCTGTTTTTTGCCCAGGACTCAGTTCAATCGCTTTCCTGCATGCATACTGTGGAGCATATCGGGCTGGGGCGCTACGGCGATCCGGTTGATTATGACGGTGATTTGAAAGCCATGCGTGAACTGGCCCGGGTACTTGCTCCCGGCGGTAGTCTTTTGTTTGTGACGCCCATTGGCAATGAGGCCAAGATTTGCTTCAATGCGCACCGTATCTACACGGCCACTGCCGTCGTCGATACGTTTACCACTCACGGGCTGAAACTCATGGAGTTTTCGTACATTCCCCAACAAAGCGGTGCCATGGTGCAGGCCGATCCCGCAACTTTCAAAACGACCGACAGCTACGGTTGTGGCTGTTTCTGGTTTACTAAATAAAGAATGATTATCGTAAAGCTACAGGGCGGGCTGGGCAATCAACTTTTTCAGTACGCCACAGCCCGCGCGCTGGCTCATCATCATAACACTGTGGTGGCGTTCGATGCGCGTACCCTGCGGGCCAATGACAGTCAGAGCGCCTTCACTCCTCGTCGTTACGAGTTGGATCAGGCAGGAATAGTATTCAGGCAAGTACCTATGCGCGACCGGATCACTTACGGCATGGAAAGCGTAGCGGCACACCACCCGGTAGCCAGGTTGCTGCGCCGACTGCGCGGAGCCGTCATGTACAGCGAACGCTCCCCCGCCTACGATCCTGCACTTTGTGATATCACTACTTCCCGTTCATACATAAAAGGCTTTTTCCAGTCCGAGAAGTACTTTCACTCTATCCGTAGCGTCTTGCTGCAAGAAATAAATTTCCCGATTCCGACCGGGCCGTATAGCCAGCTAATGGCGGCGGCTCCTTCCATTAGCCTGCACGTTCGGCGGGGCGACTACGTGACCAACCATGCCGCGCGGACCTTTCACGGCTTGTGCAGTTCACATTATTACCGACGCGCCATGGAATACGCCAAAGCCAAGCTGGGTACGGCACAAGTATTTGTTTTCTCGGACGACTTGGCCTGGGCCAAAGAGAATTTGGTCGGTCCGCTCCCAATTACTTTTGTGGAACATACCAAGCCAGTTGTCGCTTCCTACGACCTGTGCCTAATGAGCCGTTGCCACCACCATATTATTGCCAACAGTAGTTTCAGTTGGTGGGGGGCCTGGCTGAACCCTTCCCCCGACAAGCTGGTCATTGCCCCCGACCGTTGGTTTGCCGATGATCAGGCACAACAGCACACAAAAGACCTTATTCCCGACTCATGGA
>NZ_JBGSXF010000616.1:0-3594 GCF_041751555.1 Persicitalea sp.
GTAATGATTGGTGATTTTCGGACGCCGGGTTCCTACGCCAACTTCCTGATTTGCAATGCGGGTGTAATCGTTCCGGTTTTTGAGAACCCCAATGACCAGTTGGCCGTGGATATTTTGGAACTGGCCTTTCCCAATCGCCAGATCATTCCGCTGTCGGCTACTGAAATCATCTGGGGGCAGGGTAGTTTTCACTGTTTGAGCCAGCAGGAGCCGATCGGCCAGTCAATTCCCTGAGTGCCGCAAATTATTCTTGCAATCGAAACTCGCCTGAAAATCTAGTCTTGGTTTAATTTCTGAACTATGAAACATTTCCTCAATCCGCTTATTCTCATTTGCCTGGCTTTCTTTGGGGGCTGTAACCAGAATCAGGATAGCCAGGAAGGTGCGTTTTTGGTTGATGCCCCCCAAACCGCTCAGAAAGCCGCCAACCCACAGCAGCCCGAACCCACCGATGATGTGCAGATCACGGAGCGAAAAATCACCAAAGAAGGTACGATCCGTTTCGAAACTTCCAGCGCGAAGCAAACGCAGCAACTCATCACCAAAATGGCGGCCGAAACGAACGCCTACATCGCGGAAGACGAGATTAACGACTACGATGGCGAGCGAACCGAACATCGGGTAACGGTCAGGATTCCGGCGGAGAAATTCGACCGTTTCCTGGCCACCATCTCGGAAAGTGCGGTCAGTATGGACAGCAAGAAGGTGAGCGCCAAAGACGTTACGGAAGAATACGTGGACATCGAGGCCCGCATCAAAACCAAGAAGGAACTTGAATCCCGCTACGCCCAACTGCTCCAACGCGCCGGAAAAGTGTCGGAAGTGCTGGAAATAGAGAAAGAAATGGGGAATCTGCGCGCCGAAATCGAATCCATCGAGGGGCGTTTGCGGTACCTGAAAAGTCAGGTGGCTTTCAGCACGCTCACCATAGTTTACTACGAAAAAGGGTACGCGTCGTTCGGCTTTTTTACCAAATTTACCGAGGCGCTGGCCAACGGCTGGACGTACTTACAGGCTTTCCTGATCGCACTAGTCAGTTTGTGGCCTTTCTTTTTGCTGGGAATTGTTGGGTATTATTTACTGAAGCGATTCAGGAAGCGAAAGAAAGACGAGGCTTGAGCCAGGTTTTTCTTTTCAACTCATGGCTAAAGGCGGGGTGGCATACTTACGGTTTCGAGCCAGAAGCCCCGTATGTTATCGAAGAAGCCGATCCAATCGCGTTGATCGTTCGACTTGGTTATATAGGCGTTGGCCCCCTGGGCGTAGCAAGCTTCGATGTCCTCCTTCAATTCTGAGTAGCTGAACATAACTACGGGCAAGGTCGGCTGATATTGCTCTGCCAAATAATCTTTAAATTTTTTCAGGGCAGATAGCCCCTCTTCGCGGGTAGGCAAGTACAGGTCCAAAAGGATCAAGTTCAGAAAACGCCTCCCCGGTGTCTGACCGTCCGAGGCCAAATACGTAAGGGCTTCCTGCAGATTCTCAGCCCCCACGGCATGGATTCCCGGCATGCATTTCTCGACCGCTTGCTTGATCAGGAATCGGTGATCCGGGCTGTCCTCCACTATTAGAATCGAATTCCGGCAGAATTGCTCGGTTGGCTCAGGTTTATTTATGGTGAGCATTTAGACTTTGGGGTTCACTTTTGCCAAATCAAAAGATACAATTTTTAATCCACAAAATACGATTTAGTTCAATCTAATTTGCTGTTTATTAAATAATTACTAAATCAATCAATTTCAATTTGAATAGCTTTTGCCCCGATTATTGCTTACTTTTGACTTTGCCTGGTCGCCTAAATAGGACAAACCACCTCCGGTCGGAATCGTAACAACCGGATGTTGTCAATTGATCTATATCGACCATGGCATCGTCATCTGACGCCAACCAAGCCGTCGCGGATTTGGCTAATTACCTTTTTAATCGGCGGGACGCCATTCTAAACCAGTGGCGCACGACCTGCGAAAATGATCCTACGCTGTCGCACTTGGCCGCACTCAACCGCGAAGAATTTAACAACCTTCTGCCGCTAATCCTTAACATTATGGATCAGCGGCTCCGCCACCAGGCCGAAGCCGCCGACCCGCTAAAAGTCGCCCACGCCCACGGCTTGCACCGCTGGCACAAAGGGCGTTCGCTGATGGACATCCTGACCGAACTGGATTACTTATACGAGGTCATAGGCGATGAACTTCTACTTTATCGCCAGCAATACCCGAACGCCGACCCGGAGGTCCTGATGGTGGCCACGGTGCTGATTGCGCGTCTGAAGAGCGAAACCGTGAAGGGTAGTGTCAGCGAGTACGACACCCTACAGCAACTCGCGGCGGCGGGTCGCGGGGCCAGTCTTCAACAAGCCCTCGACCAACTCAACCAGTTGGGGCGCGACCGCAGCGATTTGTTGCGCACTTCCTCGCATGATTTGAAAAGTACCTTCGGTGTGATTCAGGGTGCTACTTTCCTGCTCAGCCAGGAAGGCAAAACGGAAGAAGAACGCGCGCAATTGATGCAAATGCTGAATCGCAACCTGACCAATGTGCGTACCATGCTGGTGCAGCTCACCGACCTGGCCCGGCTGGAAGCGGGGCAGGAACCGCTGGAGATACAAGCATTTGACGCCTCCAAGACCATAAGGGAACTCGTCGAAAGCGCCCAGCCGCTGGCCAGCGAGAAGAACCTCGTGCTGCGGGCCGATGGCCCGGAAACGCTGATTGTCGAGAGCGATGCAGTCAAGATTCAGCGCATTGTTCAGAACTTGTTGCTCAATGCCATCCGCTATACCGCCGAAGGAATGGTGTCCGTATCCTGGTCATCGGAGGGTACCCAGCGTTGGTATGTCAGCGTCCAGGATTCAGGACCGGGGCTGCCGTCGGGTACAGCCGCCTTACTCGCCCGACAACTTGAGCCAGATATCGAGGTCTCGGCGGTGATGAAACGTGACCTCACTACCGATGACGTAGAATCGCCAGCGAAGCCTCCGCCAGCCAAAACGTTGGGGGGCGAGGGTATTGGCCTGCACATCGTCAAGCGTTTGTGCGATCTATTACAAGCCACCCTCGAAGTCGAGACGCAGTCGGGACGGGGTACCATCGTGCGGGTCCGGCTTTCTAGCAAACAGGAGGCATGATTTTAGCTGAACAGCGCTTACCCTTTGCTGCGGAATAAGTCGTACAACGGTTTTAAAGCCGCAAAATTAATCAATGCGCCCGCCACGCAGTATATGCATACTTTCTTCTGCACCGTTAACATTCTGTAGAGGTAATGCGCCCCGCCGAAAGCCTGGCCCAGTACGAGTCTCCTGCCAAGGCGAGGTCGAAGAACTTGGTGTACTTGCCTTTCCGATTGCCCGCCGTGGCCACCAGGATAGTAGCGGCGTAACCTGCCAAACTGATGGGCGCGTCGGGAATGCCCAGCAGCACAGCGTCTTTGGAAGAATTGACGCTGTCGGAGTCGAACACCTTCAAGGGCAAGTCGGGCAGGTGCTTGATGTAGCCCAACTGGTATAGGGAAATAAAACTGAAGCCCACCATTCCCGCTGCGGCGGGGGCGGCGATCCGGCGGCGGCACACGACGGCTTGGTCGTCGTCGGCCCGC
>NZ_JBGSXF010000617.1:0-1754 GCF_041751555.1 Persicitalea sp.
GGAGGCGGCGCGAAAAAACTGGGGCCAGGCAGGCGGGTGATAGGGGCGTAGGCTGGGTATTTTTCAAAAATGGCTTTCATCTCCGGATCTTGCTTGCTCATCATCGCCTTGAACGCCTCGTTGATTTTTTCCAGATCGGCCACAGAAGGCTGGGCGGGCGCGGGCAAGTTCGGGAAGCCCAGCATCATCAGTACCGGCACCGGGCCTTTGACGTTTTGCGGCAGCACCAGCACCATGTTGATGTTCACGTCGATCAATGGGTATTCGCTGTTATCGACTCGACCCACCAGTTTTTTGGCGATGACCGGAATGCGGCCCACGAATTCGTTGTCGGTCACTTTCGCCGTCCAGCTTACTTTGGGGATGTTCTTCGGTACCCGGCCGTACATTTCCCGCTCAAAATCGTCGATAATTTCGGGACGCCGTTGCTTCCACCATTGGTCGGGCGTGGTCACTTTTTTTCCGTTCCAGGTCGTGAGAATCTCCGGCAGTTGCGGACAGGGATTGGCCGTCGCTTCGTCGTAATTGGCGTGGTTGGGAGCGGACTCATTGCCACTTGGGCCTGGCCTGAGTTTTTTGATGCCCAGTTGCTGCATCATCAGTGCCTGATCCTCGATTGCCGTGAAGGTTTGGAGCTTAGGGTATTTACTGCTATCGATAGCGGCTTGCTGGGCAGTGGCTCCCAAGGAAAGGCCCGCCAATAGCACGAGCGTCAGGAATTTCTGCATGAGACTGCTTATTTTATTGGGTTAGGAATGCAATTATTGGTCGGTTCGGAAGGGAGAAGCGGGCAGTCCTTCTTTATTATAAAGATTGGGATTCACCGGATTATCCGCCCAGGCGTAGCGGACGTACAGCGGGTTAGATACTTCGTCGCTCTGCACGATTACTTTTCCGTTTTCTATGGCTGCCTTGGCCCAGACAAAGTTTTTATCACTGCCCGCGATCGCAAACTCACCCAAAGGTTCGCCGTCGATGGCTACTAGTCCACTGCCCGTATTGGTAAAGCTCACCACAATTTTATTTCCCTCCACAGCCGCTGATTGAAACAGGGGTCCCGAATATACCACGTTTTCGCCGTAAGCAGTTTTCAATGCCGCCAAAGCCAGCCGATCGCCCCCGGCCTTCTTGTGGTCGGGGTGTATGTCGGTCCACTCGCCCAGGTCTATGGCTACCGCCATGGCGGTGTTGGATACCGATAGCGCCTTAAATTGCGATTCCCGCAGTATAGCCCAGTTGCTTTCCGAGGGCAAATAGTTATAATCCATAAAGCCAGGAAGTTGAACAAATAGAAAGGGTAGCGGCCCCTGATTCCATTTGGTGCGCCAATCCTTAATCAACGCGGTTTGGAGGTCGGCGTATTCCTTGGGTTTTCCTGCATTGGTTTCTCCCTGGTACCAGCAAAAACCTTTGATGGCGTAGTTGATTTCCGGGGCTACCATGGCGTTGTACAAAGCCGTTGGCTGATTCTGGGCGCTTATGCCACCACCAAAACCGCTCATCATGGGCCGATAGGCAGTACTTACCTTATACTGCCAGGTTCCTTTCAAATCGACCGTGTCGGCATCGGCGAAAATGCAGTAAGGCTTATCAGGCACAAAACCACCTTTTCCCGCCGAATTGGTGACCCGAATGACAAAGGTGTTCTTACCCGGTTTCAAAACATCCGGCGGCAGCTTGTAGCGACGTTGTGGATACTGATAGGTCGTTTTTCCGACCAGTACTCCATTGATATACAGCTCATCCGCATCGAC
>NZ_JBGSXF010000618.1:0-2174 GCF_041751555.1 Persicitalea sp.
AATTCCGTCCCTACGTAAGAATTATATGCGTTTTCAAAGGATATTTTACCAAAGTCTGCTGGGTTTGTTGCTGCTGACGCTGGGCTACGCAACGCCAACGTTGGCCCAGAAAAGCCGCCAGCAACTCGAAAAGGATAAACAGGAGAATGCCCGGAAGATCAAGAGTATTCAGAGCGTTTTGAACAAAACTGCCTCCGAAAAGAAGGTCAGCGTGGGTCAACTGCAAGCCATCAACCAGCAGGTGACCACCCAGAAAAAGCAAATAGATCTGCTCTCGGACGATCTGCAGCTACTTGATGCCGAACTAAAAAGTTTGGAAAAAGCCCGACAAGAGTTAGCTGACGATCTAGCCAAACTCAAAAAAGAGTACGGGCAAATGATTTACGAAGCCAGCAAGCGCAACACCTATCTCAGCCAGTTGGTCTTTTTGTTTTCGGCGGAAAACTTCAATCAATTGGTACTACGCTATAAGTACCTGCAGCAATACACCGAGGCTCGACAGGGCCAAGTACGGCAGATGGAAAAGGTACAGCAGGAACTCGTCGTTAAGCGGCAGCGCATCACCGCCAAGCAACAGCAGCAGAAAACCGTACTGGCTTCACGTATGGAGGAAGCCCAGAAACTCACAGTCCTGCAAGACAAGCAGGATGAGGTTGTCAAAGAATTATCCCAAAAAGAAGCCCAACTGCGCGCCGAACTCGTCGCCAACCGCCGCGCCGCCGCTACTCTTGAGGCCAACCTGCGGCGACTCATTGAGCGGGAAATGCGCGAACGCGCCGAACGCGAACGCCGCGAGCGGCTGGCCCGCGAAAAGACAGAACGCGAACGCCTGGCTCGTGAAAAAGCCAAACGCGATGAAGCTATCGCGGCAGGCGAAGATCCACCGCCCGTGGTGGAACCGGCCAAGCCCGCTGAACCTGTCAATGACGGCGGTATGACAAACGAAGAAGTCAAATTGGCCTCATCCTTCAAGGCCTCCCAAGCGCGGTTGCCGTGGCCCGCACGGGGCTTCGTTTCGGATCGTTTTGGACGTAAACAGCATCCCGTCCTTAGTGGCGTTATTGTAGATAATCTTGGCATCGACATTCAAACCGCCGCCAACGAAGCGGTGCGGTCAGTCTATGACGGCACCGTGCTGGATGTGACCGCTATGCCGGGCATGAATAACGTCATTGCCATTCAGCACGGCGAGTACATGACGGTGTATGCCAAGCTGGCCAGCGTTTCGGTGCGGGCGGGGCAAAAAGTGAAGGCACGGGATAACATTGGAACCGTTGCCGCTGACAGCGAGGGAACGTCGTCGTTGCAGTTTCAGGTTTGGCGAAATACCACGCGGCTGAATCCTGAGCAGTGGCTTTTGCGCCGATAGTACTTTTCCGAGCATCGGCCGATGGCCTCTCTCCGTCATAAAGGCACGGCTGCCAATAAGAAAAGGGGCTGTTCAAAACTTGTTAAAAAAAATCTATGGACAAAGACATTTTCAAAAAAGTCGATGAGTACATCGGCGACCTACTGGGGCAGGAAGATGAGGTACTGAAAAATACCATTCAATCGCTCGACCAGGCAGGTATGCCGCAGATCAGCGTTTCGGCCAATCAAGGGAAATTTTTGCAGGTGTTAATGGCGCTGGGCAACGTAAAAACAGTACTTGAATTGGGTACTTTGGGCGGGTACAGCACGATCTGGCTAGCGCGGGCTTTGCCAGAAGATGGAAAAATAATTACGCTGGAAATCGATGAACACCACGCCGAGGTGGCGCGGCGAAATATCGCGAAGGCGGGCTTTTCTGACAAAGTCAAGGTGCGGGTTGGAAAGGCGCTGGATTTGCTCCCGCAGATGGAGGCTGACGGCGAAGGGCCGTTCGACATGATTTTTGTCGATGCCGACAAGCCGCCTTATGCCGAGTACTTTAAACACGCCCTCGCTCTTTCACGGCCAGGTACTTTGATTATCTGTGATAATGTTATTCGGGAAGGAAAAGTACTTGACGCGGAAAGTACCGACGAACGCGTGCAGGGCGTACAGCGTTTCAACCAACTGCTCGCCAACACACTGCAGGTGACCGCCACAATCCTGCAAACCGTCGGGGCCAAAGACTACGACGGCATGGCGATTGCGGTCGTCAATCGAGCCAACTGATAATTTCACCCTCCAACCAATAAAAAATTGTCCGT
>NZ_JBGSXF010000619.1:0-10330 GCF_041751555.1 Persicitalea sp.
CAAAAGGAGTACGACTTCTGGATGGATGGCTGTGAACGCCTGGACAAGGACGAACCAGACTACCGCCGCGTGGTGCGGCTGCCCGATGGCACCGTACTCAACCGCTATTGGGACGACCGCGCCACCCCGCGCCCCGAAGCCTACGCTGAGGACGTGGAACTGGCCAAGGAAGCAAAGGAAAAACACGGCCACGAACCCGAGTCGGTGTATCGTTGCCTGCGCGCTGCCGCCGAGTCGGGTTGGGATTTTAGCAGCCGCTGGATGGCCGATGGAAAAACGTTTGCCACGATCCAGACTACCAATATCCTGCCTGTAGATCTCAACTGCCTCATGCATCATTTGGAAAGTACCCTGGCTGAAGCATATCAACTGGGCAACTACCCCGATTTGGCTCTTGACTACGCGCAGAAAGCCAGTCGGCGCAAAACTGCAATCGACACCTGTTTTTGGGACGAGGAGCGGAAATTTTACATGGATTATGATTATCAGCAGCAGAAGTTTACCGACACATTCAGTTTGGCGGCGGTTTTTCCGTTGTATTTCAAATTAGCCAACACCCAGCAGGCCCGCGCCGTCAAGTCCAAGCTTAGAGTGAAGTTCCTGCGTTCTGGTGGAATGCTGACAACATTGACCAATTCGGGCCAACAGTGGGACAAACCCAATGGCTGGGCGCCCCTGCAATGGATGACCTATCGAGGATTACGTAACTACCACTTCAATCGCACCGCTGCCAAATTGCAAACGAGCTGGCTGCACGTAGTTGAGAAACAGTACAAATCACTGGGAAAAATTCTTGAGAAGTATAACATCGTCCACACCAATCTACTGCCCTGCGACGGAGAGTACGAGATTCAGGAAGGCTTCGGCTGGACAAATGGCGTATATTTGGCGCTGAAAAACGAAGGAAAGGTTGGAATGCAAACGGACACTTCGGAGCGGGTCAGTGGTTAAAACTGCTCGCGGATTTCTTTTCTCATCAAAACTTACCAGCCGACGACGAACGCCCTCAACCGTTGACTCACTAAATCTCCCAACTCTAAAACATCCCAACCCTCATGCTTTACGTCATTCACGCTTACGACTATACTGACGAAGAGGCGCACCAACGCCGCTTGACCGCTCGTCCGCTGCACTTCGACCGGGCCAGAGCCCTCAAAGAAAATGGGCATTTCGTTCTGGGTGGTGCCTTGCTTAGCCCCGAAGATCAGATGATTGGCTCAATGATGCTCGTGGACTTCGACGACGAAACCCAACTGAAAGCCTGGCTCGACACCGATCCCTACGTCACGGGCCGCGTCTGGGAGAAAATCGACGTCAAGCCGTTCCGACAGGCGGAAGTATAGGAAGGTTGTGTAATCGTTGACTTGTTATGTGCTTTCCCTATCCAAGCTCACCGTAAGACGGTTGCTAAAATGGCAACCAACAGTAGCGTAGGTATTTTTAACTTTTCATAAAGCCAAGTTATTTCTCAAAGCTTCTTGACCGCGAGTCGAATGCCCAATTTAAAGACTTCACAAGTACACGATTTAATAAAAATCAAAGCGGCCATCCTCGACATGGACGGGCTCCTGGTCGACTCTGAGCCGATCTGGCGGGACGTTGCCATTGAAGTTTTCGACACCGTTGACGTAGCCCTTACCGAAGATTTTTGTAAAGAAGCGACCGGGCTGGGGACTACCCCTTTTGTACAATTGGCCTACGACCGTTTTCCCTGGGAAGGAAAAACGCAGACTCAAATCGGCGATGAAATTATTGACCTAGCCCACGACCGGATCGGGGCCAATGCCCGCCCCATGCCCGGTGCTCTGGCGCTGATCCAGTTTTTCCACGCACGCGGCATTCCGCTGGCCGTGGCGTCGGCTTCGCCGATGGGAATTATTGAAACTGTGCTCGAAAGGCTGGACTTTAAAAAGTACTTCAAGCTGTGGCATTCAGCTTTGCTGGAGGCGAGGAACAAGCCTTTCCCCGATGTGTATCTGGGTGCGGCGCAGATGCTAGGTACCGATCCGGCGCATTGCCTGGCGTTCGAAGATTCGGGCAACGGAATGCGCTCGGCGGTGGCGGCAGGAATGCTGACCGTGGCTGTTCCCGCTGAATATGAGTATGACGATGCCAAGTTCGACCTTGCCACGCTGAAAATCCCTTCCCTGCTTTCATTCGACGAAGAAATTTTCGATACCTTGTCCCAAACTATTTCTTAGACAAACTATGAACCTCCGCCTTTATCAATTAGACGCTTTTACCGATCAACTCTTTGGGGGGAATCCCGCCGCCGTAGTTCCCCTGCAAGAGTGGATCTCGGACGAGTGGATGCAAAAAATTGCTCAGGAAAATAACCTGGCCGAAACCGCCTTCTACGTCCCGACCGAGCAGGGCTTTCACATCCGCTGGTTCACGCCCACCGTGGAAGTGGACTTATGCGGCCACGCTACACTAGCGACTGCGTACGTTATTTTTTTTATTGAAAAATACGATGGTAATGAAATATCCTTTGAGTCAAGGAGTGGTGAATTGAAGATATTTCGGAAGGAGGAATGGATCACGCTTGACTTCCCTGCTGATCGATATCAGGCCGCAGTAGCGCCGCCTGCGTTGCAGGAAGGCATCAAGTCGGTGGACGAATTCGAAACGTTCCGGGGGAAATCAGACTATATGCTGGTGCTGGAAAACGAAGCCCAGATCAAGAATCTGAATCCTGATATTTTTATTTTATCGACCGTCCCCACGCGTGGCATCATCATGACTGCCCCCGGCGACGAGGTAGATTTCGTGTCGCGCTTCTTCGCTCCGCAGTCGGGCGTCGACGAAGATTCTGTGACGGGTTCGGCCCACACCACGCTCATTCCTTATTGGGCCGAAAAACTGGGCAAGAAAAAAATGACAGCCAGGCAGCTTTCTGCCCGTGGCGGGTACTTGCGCTGCGAACTTGCCGGGGACCGTACGCTAATCTCCGGGCAGGTTAAATTGTACCTGACCGGAGAAATTTCTGTCGAGTAGTCCCGAGAGTTATTCAGGAATCACGAAGCGTGCGCATCAAGGTCACGCCCGACGAGAAAAATACGAATCCGAGGATACCATAAACAATCAATTCCTTGAAGTTGCCGCCGTTCAATGCCTGGATGGCGGTATAGATAAGCGCACCAATCCCGAGGATGGAAAGTATGACGGCGAAAATCTGCTTGATATTCATAGAAATAGGTTTGAAATTGGAAAGTATAAAAAAATCGCACGAAGCTAGGTGCATTTTGCAATCTATCCAAAACAATTGTATCCGTACCGCCTGATATTCTACAACTGTTATCGACACGGAAAGTGCCAAAGTACCTGGATCGAACATAAGCTGTTTGATATTTCTCACAAAGCTGACAGACTGTAATTTGGCGATTGACAGGGGTGAACTGAATGCTGCGACACCGGTAAAACAGTTAGAAATATCGAGAAACTACTTTGGCATTGCCCGATCTTCACTGGACATCCCCAAAGTCGTTGTGGTCGGATCAAAACGAATTTCCCGCAAATCATTTCGTACCGCTTCGGGTAGATAACCGAAAAAAGTCACCCCGGCGGCCCGCTCGATTTCTTCCGGCGTAGTCACGAAGTTGCTCCAGCTTTTGTTGTCCACCAAGTCGGCATCGTTGGGGAAATCGACGGCAATTACGGGCGTTCTACCGTCGATTCGCTCGACTCCTCCTGAGTTCTCTACCGCCACGATTACTTTGTAGTAATGGGCCGGAACGCTAACCCGCCCGTTCAGGGTGGTGGTGAAACCTTTGCTGCCTTTCCCACCGATGCCATAGGCCCCCGCCACAACGAACAAGCGGTACCCCTGGTCAGCCAGGGACCGGCAATAGGCTTCCAATCGGGCCCACGCTTCGCGGTTGAGTTGCGGGGCTTGCGGAACCATATTACTCATCACAAAAGTCGATGAATTGTCCGCTTCCGATGCGGTGCGGGAGGCCGACGGGCAAAGGTGGCCCCGGTCGAAGCCCGACCCGGTGTAGTCGTTGGGACGCACTCGGTACCAACCCATGGGTAAATCGGGATCGGGGCGGAAGTCGTCGCGGCGGTCGGTCTCACCCAGCCAATCGGCGTCCAACTCCCAACTCACCCAATTGGCGTGGCCCAGGCTGCGGTTGTAGCTCAGGGCGTACTGCTTTTTCAGAATGAGGTAGTTATTCGCGTCGGCAGTGTCCGCCCGAGCCTCTGTGGGATTGCCCAGGCTCGTATGGACGCTTTCCGCTACGGGTCTAATTAACGCCTTCTTCGTGCAGCCCACCAGCAGGAGGGCTACCAGAAATAGGATAGTGATGCGATTATATCTCATGTGCGGATAGCGGTTGTTTTTATTCCCATAATATTTTTGTCTGCCCGCCCAATCAGGTACAGACCCACCTCCATTTCCCCAACTTCGTAGTAGTGGATGTGTTCTAGAGTTTCTTCCAAAATGCGCCTGAGTTCTCCAAACCGAACAGTTCGCTCCCTTTCTTCGGTCTCGTACCATTCCCGGTCCACGGTAACGGGCGCCCAGAATTGTTCCGGCTCCTCTTCCGTCACGTTTTCCCCCGAATCCAAATCGAGCAATTCCCCGAACTTACCAGCGGTAATTTCTTCCTGCCTGGTCCAGGGCAAGGAGAAAAACTGCACGGGTTCGTCCGATTCGCTGGGGTAATACAAATCTTCCAGCAAAGGGACGATTTTATCGCTCAGGGAGGGTATTGGTGGTATCGGTGTTTTATCCAACGGTAAGATTAGGAATTCATCTGCGGAGGCTTCGCAATAAAAGTACCACCTACAAAATCTATTCCTAAATGGGTTCCGGGACTTTGGCTAAAGCATGCACCCTACCGCTTTACCTTCTCCGGCGTGAACATGCTCAGATCCCACTCCTTGTACCAATGAAGTTCCATTTTGCCGTCCTCGGTAATCGTGATGGGCAGAAACACGTACTGCGAATCTGGCCGTCCGCCGCCGTTCCAGCGATCTCCCATGTAGAGGTAGGCGTCCTTGTAGCCCGGAATTTTGAAAATGTAGCAGGGCTGCGAATTGAAGGAGTTATTGCCCGCATCGCCCACAAATGGATTGCCCTGTTTGGTATAGGGCCCCAATATATTCTTGGCGGTGTAGTAAGTAGCCGGGTTGGGCGTCCAACCGCTGCAACCGCTGGTAAGGAGATAGTAGGTGCCGTTTTTCTTCAAGATACCCGGTCCTTCGCAGTGCGCATCGATGTCCACGTCCTGGGTCGTAAGTTTGAGGTAGTCATCCGATAACTCCACCATGCGGATGGTGCGGTTGGTGTGGTCGGCCGCGTAGCCGATGTAGGCTTTTTTTGTATCGGGTTCCAGGTACATGCCGATGTCACGCGATTCGTGGCCGTTGGGTCGCTCATGCTTCTGCACTACGAATGGCCCGGTCGGCTTGTCGCTGACTGCTACGCCCAGTTCCGCGACGGTGTAGCGGTTGCCGTCGTAATGAAACCACATCACGTATTGGTTCCTGGCGGCATCGTAAACTACCTTAGGACGCTCAAAAATTTCGATTGACCCTTTGTCCAACACCACACCCTCGTTTTTCCAATTATAGAGATCTTTGGAAGAGTAGCAGGAAGCCCCGCGCGGCTGGCCCCGGTGCTCGCCGTACCAATAATAGGTTTGCAAAGTATCCACATAAATGATATTACCGCCGTGGCAGTCGATGTGCTTGCCGTCGGTATCGAGCCACTCACCGCCGGGTTTGAAGGAGGTGTGCCTGGTAGATTGCTGAGAAAAGGCAGGAAGGGTCGATGCAATCAGGCATAGACATAACAGCTGGAAAGGGATTGGGAACAGTCGCATTTTTTTTACGAAAATAGATTTTGGAAAGGTCAAAACTGTGGCTTCCAGGCGGAAATTCCTAATCGCCCGGCCTCCGGCTGGAATCGAGCCAGATCATTGATGAGTACGAAATCGACTCCTTCGACGAACAATCTGGCCAGTTCGTCGGGTGATTGGGCGTAGTAGTAGTTGACGGTAATGCCATTTTCTCTCAGCTTATCCATGACCTCCTTGCGATTCTCGCCCGACTCATTACGCAGGAGCTGGATGAATTGCGCCTTCATCTTGATCGTTTCGTCGGCGTAGAGGGGGGCGTTTTTCCGGTAGCGATTCTCGCCGTTACAAATCAGGATGTCCGGCACTTGGGCGCGGGCCGCCTCGGCAGCTCTTTCCCCACAGGTTAGAAACGCCTGGTGCATCCGGCCTTCCTTAGCCACCATCGACGCCACCGCCCGCCCCACCGCTTCGTCGCCTTTCAGGTGGCAGTTGAGCCAGACGTTGCGCGGCAGCATAGTCAGAGTCTTCTCGAAAGTCGGCACGGGGGTGCCTTTAAACATCGGCGATTTCCATCCACCCGCGTCCAGTTTTTCGATTTCGGCGAAGGTCAGGTCGGACACGCGTCCGTGTCCGTCAGTGGTGCGATCGACGGTTTCATCGTGCATAAGCACCAGTACGCTGTCGCGCGTGAGCTGGATGTCGAACTCGATCATCTGTGCCCCCAGACGGATGGCCTCCCGCAGGGATGGGAGCGTGTTTTCCGGGTGCGTGTCCATGCAGCCACGGTGGGCGCAAAGCCCTTTCTTCGGCATGACCACGCCGGGTTCCTGGGCCAAAATTAGGGTCGAAAGCAGGCTTAGGACAGCCAGTGACAGGAATGTTTTCATAGGGTAAAAACTGGACGGGGCCCTCACCAAACGACTATCCTTTGGTTTTCGGGCTTGTACATTTTGTCGCCCGGTTGCACATTGAAGGCTTTGTAAAATGGCGTGAAGTTCATTAGCGGCCCGTTCACCCGCCATTTAGCCGGGGAGTGCGGATTGGTGTTAACGTACATCCGCAAAAACTCGTCCCTGGTTTTTACCCGCCATATCCGGGCAATCGAAATAAAGAAACGCTGATCGGGGGTAAAGCCATCGACTTTCGCACCGCTTTTTCCCTGCTCCGTCAGTTTAAAGGCATCGTACGCAATAGCCACGCCCGCAATGTCGGCGGTGTTTTCTCCCACGGTCAAGGCTCCTTTCACGTGTACCGAATCGAGTACGGTAAACGTATTGTACTGGTCGATCACCTGCTGGGTTCTCGCTTTGAATTTGGCGTAATCTTCCGGTTTCCACCAGTTGGTCACGTTCCCTACTTTATCGAATTGAGCACCCTGATCGTCAAACGAATGCGTTATTTCGTGACCGATTACCATGCCGATCCCGCCGTAATTCAGCGCATCATCGGCATTCACATCGAAGTAGGGAGGTTGCAGGATGCCCGCCGGAAAAACAATTTCGTTGAGCGGAGGATTGTTGTAGGCTGTCACTGTGGGCGGTGTGGTGTGCCACTCTGTCCGATCGACGGGCTGTCCCACTTTCGCCAGACTGTAGAGGTAGTCGTTTTTAGTAGCCGCCAAGCGGTTTTCAAAGTAAGCGTCCCGTTTTACGTTTACCTTCGAGTAGTCCCGCCATTTGTCCGGATAGCCGATTTTTTCCGTGAAGGCGTACAGTTTTTCTTTCGCCTTGGTCTTGGTGGAATCACTCATCCATTCCAGGTTGTTGATGCGGGCTTCAAAAGCTTTTTCCAGGTTGGCGACCAGTACCTTCATACGTTTCTTGGCCGCTTCGGGAAAGTACTTTTTGACGTACAATTGAGCCAGCGCGTCGCCAATCGACCGATCCACCGCCTGCGTCATTTCTTCGGCCCGAGTTTGCTTCACCGATTGTCCGGTCAGGATTTTGGCGTACGCAAACGACGCATCCACAAAGGGTTGACTCAGGTAGTTGGCGTAGTGGGCCAACGCATTGGCTTTCAGATAAACTTTCCAGTCAGCGATGGGAACCGACTCAAGAATCGTATTCAGCTTGTCGTAATAGGCGGGTTGCCTTACGTTGACCGAATCGACCTTCAACCCTAAATCACTCAACAACGTAGGCCAGCGCAGGACAGGTTGCTTTTTGGTAAGATCCGCGACCGCCATTTTATTGTAGTTGGCCTTGACATCCCGGCGCTCGATGTTCGTTTTGTGGGCCGTGGCCAATTGTTTTTCCAAATCATAGGCAACTGCCGCATTTTTCTCCGCCGCCGTTGCCCCGGTTCCGGTCAGTTCAAACAGGGCAGCGAGGTACTTTTTGTACGCCTTCTGAATCGCGGCGGTCGATGAATCGATCTTGAAATAGTAATCCCGATCTGGTAATCCAATTCCGGTTTGGGAAAACTGGGCGATGTTGACCGTACTTTGTTTGTTATCGGGCCCAATACTCAAGCCAATGATAGACCTATTCCCCACTTTTTGTTCCTCGACCACCAACTTCAACAACGAAGCCACATCGGTCACGGCGTCGATGCGGGCGAGCAAGGGCCGGATAGGTTCGTAACTGCGCTTATCGATCGCCGCCATGTCCATGCCGGAAGCATAAAAATCACCCACCTTTTGTTCTATGCTGCCAGGCGTATTGGAGCGAGCCGAAACGCTGTCAAGAATTCCCTGCAACCGCACACGCTGCGGGTAGTTCATAAACGAATACGAACCCACGCCCGTTTGGCTGTCTGGTATCCGGGCGGTGTCGTACCAAATGCCGTTGGCGTAAGTAAAAAAATCATCACCGGGTTTCTTGGTGGCGTCTATTCCGGTTAAGACAACGCGGTTGGTGTCCGGCACGGTATTGCGGGCACAGGCGGCGGCTAGGAACAAGGCTAGTGCGAGAAATATAAGTTGCTTCATGGTTGGTAGTTTGTAAGTATGGGTCAGTGTGATATATCCGCAAGTGAGGTCTATCGGATCATTTCAACTACTTCTGTAACAGTTCTTGGTGAGACAATTTGGCAGGAACCGAAATTTTCCAGAATCAGAAAATCCTTATCGCCTATGACAAGGTAGTCGGCTTGGCCAAACTCGGCCAGCTGAAGGACATTATTGTTATCGGGGTCGCGGCATTCGGTTGGCAGCGGATTAGTTGGAGCGAGTAGCTTGAAAGCCTGTCGGGTGAAATCAGTTAGCCGACTGATCATTTCTTCATCAAAATGGTACTTTCGATTCTTTTCCTGATTGCCGGGCTATTCAACCTGGCGTCGAATTCCGCTAATAGCCATTCTGAGGTGATCGGTTCATTTCCTAAAATAGCGTAGTTAAAAACAGCAGAAGACAAGCTGGATTTGAAAAATTGAGCGAAGTACTGGGGTCCTGCCCCACTATTTGCAATACTCTTGTTAGAAACCGTAATTTTAATCCAGCCTTTCCGCGAGATAATTAATTGTAATAAATACTTCGTTTGTTTCTTTGTATTGAGAAATTTCCACTAAGCCATCCTTCAGTATTCGATAAATACGATATTTGTCTTTCAGTAAATAGAAAAAGTCCTGGAAGTAAGTTCTTGAGTCTATATTACAACCACCGAATTCAAACTGTATTAAATCAATCTTCTTGTCAGCAATCATTTGGTGGGCACCTTTTAGTGCCATCAGTTCATGCCCTTCTATGTCCAATTTTAAAAAATGAATACGATTTATATTATTCTTTTGACAATAGTTGTCAATGGTGGATAATTTAATTGTTTCGCTTTTGTCCATTGATATACCAAAGTGTTCTAGATTTCTATGGTAAACAGAGGCTAGTCCAGACGCCTCTGCATTCGAGTAGAGAACAAAATCGGTTTCAGAATCACTAAGTCCAAAATTATTAGGGATTATGTTTGTAATACCATTAGTAGTTCTAAGAAATATTTCAAATGTCTTTTTAGAAGGTTCAAAAGAATGTATTGTCGCTTTATCGTTGAAAATATCAGATAAATTTTTTGAATAATTTCCGACATTGCCTCCTACATCAAAGATCGTAATGGGTAATTCATTTTTGAACCTTTCCTTAACGATTTTTAAAACATTCATTTCACCACTTTCTTTGAAGTCGCCACCGTTTCCATAGTTCATTCCAGATAACGCTATTCGAAATAAAGCTTCATATATTTTTTGCATTTTTTTTGTTCCGGCCCGTTTTTTTAAAATATTTAAAATAAATCGTGTCATTAGTACCTGGCTTATTATAATTGCTAACTCTCAAATATATGAACCTTTCGTATATTGATGTCTTTGAATATTTCGCAATATAAATATGAAAAAATTGAGAATAAAGTATTCAAAAGTGTTAAAGTGCTGATTTGCAATAAAAATATTCTAATATTAACGTTCACACTACTAGACATTTTCTAAAATCATAATCGGTACCGGCATTCTGTTACGGCCTATTTCACTGAACAGGTGTCGGCAAAAAGAGAGCAGGTTGGCGCAGAATCGCATCAAGCTGTTCAGGCCGTGCCTGAAGA